>CAZXEY010000105.1:2287-10532 GCA_964639695.1 uncultured Antarcticibacterium sp.
CTAAGGCAGGAAGACTCAAAGGAACACAAGGAAAATTTTGAGATTGTTTTGCCACGAAGGCAGAAAAACTCAAAGGAACACAAGGAAAATTTTGAGATTGTTTTGCCACTAAGGCAGAAAGACAAAGAAGCATAATTTAAAATAGTGGTATTGTTTTGCCACGAAGGCAGAAAGACTCAAAGGCGCACAAGGTAGAATAGTGAGATTGTCTTGCCTCTAAGGCAGAAAGGCACAAAAGGACAATAATAAAGATCTTCTAAAAAAATTCTACACGACAAATCTTTTTATACCTCCTTCTTTTAATCTGGAGACATTGAAGTTGATGAGAAATCCGAGTCTTTTGCCTGTCAGTTTTAAATGACTAAGAATTTGAGCTTCCCAAACAGGGTTTACTGTTTCCACAGCTTTTAATTCGCAGATAATGCAATCTTCTACCAGCACATCCAGCCTGAGACCTTCATCAAATACGATCCCATCGTACACAATGGGTACATCTAACTGACGCCTGTATTTTATGTCTCGCTTCTCAAGCTCGTGGCAAAAACAAATTTCGTAGACTTTTTCGAGTAAACCCGGGCCTAATTGAGAATGAACAGAATAAGCAGAATCAACAACCTGTTTTGCTATTTTTTCGACTTCTAACGGTATAGGTTTATAGTAAACGTTTCGCTTCGCTTGTCCTTCTTCCTCCATCTAATTATAATTACCTGATTCTCTTAAAGGTATAAAATTTTAAAGCAACGAAAATTAAAATTAGCAGAATCATGTATTCTGATACTTCGTGTTTCCTGAGGACCTTGGAGCCTTAGTGGCAAAATCTATCCAACCAGGGTTAACGAATAAACCGGCGTATTAAACTGCATCCGAGGTTTTCTTGCTTCCTTAGGGCCTTAAAGCCTTAGTGGAGAAATTTATCCATCTAGAGTTAATGAATAATTCGGGATTTAAACTGCATCCGAGATTTTCGTGCTTCCTTTGTGCCTTTGAGCCTTAGTGGCAAAAATTCAAACTTTAACCCTTAACTAATCTTCAACAGCAAATTAGGATCGGGACAATTCAATAAGTAAGCTTCTCTGTCTTCCTTTGAAACTACTCCAGGAAAGTCTCCCATATTCCCCTGCAGATCTTCTATGATTTGAAAATGAAGGTGGGGAGCATAGTCTCCATTGACTTTAGGGGAACCCAGTGTTGCTATCTTATCCCCTGCTTCCACGATTTGACCAAAAGCCAGGTTCTTAATAGAAGGCCGGCTAAGATGCCCGTATAAAGTATAAAAGGTTCGTTCCTGGTAATTGTGTTCCAGGATAATTGTAGGCCCATAATTACCAAAACCTTCGTTGTCCTGAAAGCTGTGAACAGTACCATCCAAAGGTGCCAGTACCGCAGTTCCCGTATCACACCAAAGATCTAACCCAATGTGAATATTTCTCGAAGCTCCACTTTCATTATCAAAAATCACGCTTCTCTTATAAAGGTTACGCACTTCATCATAACCTCCAAAAGCCACTTTAGCTTTGCGCTTTTCAAGTACACTGTCAACATACTTCTTGAATTCTACCGTAGAAGGTTGCTTCATCTTTTTCAATTCCTTATTGGATTCAGAAAAATCGATGGCAGTATATTCCTTTTTGGAAATTGAAGCATCAATAACCGGGGTAAACCCCGGGGTACATTCCTTCAGGAACTCAGCAAAACTAAGAGTGGACATAAGCTAAATCTTTTTCTCAAAAATAGCTTATTTTATTACAATGTCACTAAAACTTGCTGTGATGCTGATATTCTTATTGGAGTTGGCACTCTTGTAAAATCCGTTTAGAATTTTATTGTCATAGGAATTTGTAACTTTTATCGTAGAGGCCGCCGGATATTTGATCTCGCTCTGGCTTCCGTTATAATTCAAATTCAAAGCAACCTGTGGTATTACCAGCACAAGATCACTGTTCTTCAACGTGATATCCAGGGTTTTAAAATCGGGGCTTAATCTACCTATTTTTAATTCCCCAAAGGTCCCGGAAAGGATCCCTACTTCTTCAAGTTCTTTAATATCCACATCACTCGAATTAGAAATAAGCTTTATACTTTTAGCTTTGTTGATCACACAATTGGACACATAGCTGGTATTTAAAACTCCGTAGTTCCATTGATTGATGTTGATAGGAGTATACGAGGCCTTGACATCGGTCTTATCACCTTCAATCACATTTCCGGAAAGTTTACTATGCGATAAGTTAGCTTTTAGATTCGTGGTTCTAGGCCCTAAGTTTACTTCCCCATGTCTTACTTCAAGATTTAATCTTGCATCCTTCGGAATTTTGATCCTGATATTCCTGTTTGCCTGGGTCATTTTTCTTCCTGCATTTTTCCTGAGGTTTTCTCTATGCTCTCTGCCTTCCATTTCCCTGGCAAAGTTTTCACCCCATTGCTCCATTTGAGCCCCGAACTTTTCTCCCCATTGCTCCATGGATTTTTCAAAGCTCTCTCCTTTAATCTCCATTTCTTTCTCCAGGTTCTTTCCCCACACTTCAGCATTCTTTTCAAATTGAGCGGCCCATTTTTCCATCGCTACTTCAAAATCTTTTCCGAAGTTTTTCTCAACCTGCTTCTCCCACTTCTTCATATACTTATCCCCATCTTTTTGATAAGCTTCATAGTCAAATGTTAGATTCCCCATTTTATTAGCAAATTCTGGTGGTAATGGTGGATGCTTGGCTATATTCTCCAGCATAGGTGCCACCATTTCATTCATGATGGGCCCCAGAAGTTCCTGTAACTGGCCAAGAGATTCTGTCATACCCGCCATATCAATTTCAGGTCCTTTCATCATCCCACCCCCTGAACTTATGGTAATTTCTCCTGAATTCCCGGAGGTTTCGAGCTTCCAGCTGTCCAGTAAAGCTTTAGCTTCGGCAGCATTCATTCCTTCTGTTTCCAAATATCCTGAAATCTGAACTTCATTTTTATCCCAGGTCTCTACTAGGATGTTAGTATGCCGGGCATCTACTTTGATCTTTACGTCCTTATTTACGTTGTAGGATTTTTCCAGTTTTTTTGTCTGCGCATTTACAGCCGCGGTAAAAAGAAACAGCAGTAATACTATATTTCTAAGCCTGTAGGTTTTCATTATTTTTATTTTTTGATTGTTTGATCTCGTTTAATTTATTTTTCAGTTTCATTAGCAGTTCCAGTCTTAACTGAAGGTTTGCTATCATAGCTTCTACCGTTTGCTCATTGGGTCCCGAAACATTTAATTCGGCATTTAAGCGTTTATATTCTTTATCCAGCTCTGCCAGCTGTAGCATAAAAGCATCAATAAGTGCTTTATTGTCATTGGTAACTTCCAGTTTAGCCAGTTCCATATTGATACCTGCCAGATAATAGGTTTCAATTTTTTTAAATTCAGGAGAAACATCGCTTAACTGAAAAGTGTTCTCTGGAATTACTTCTCCCTCTTCTTCCTCTACCTGTACCGGCACATCAACTATTTCTGTATCTGCCGCCGTACTATCTGAATTGTTCCAGAAAACGAATCCAACCCCAAGGGCTACTACCAGAATAGCAGCAATTTTAAGAAAGTAAAAATTATTCTCTTTTTGCTTCGGAAATTCTTTATCTAATCTTGCCTCAAATCGTTGTTGGTGGCCTTTAACTAATTTTTCGCCATTCCCGGGATCCTCCTCCCGAAACATATCTCTAATATCCTGTGCCATTTTTTTGTGCTTTTAGTTCTTCCTGTAATTTTTTCTTTCCTCTGTGAACCAAGGTTCGGGAGGCTATTTGGGTAATATTTAATATTTCTGAAATTTCTTCGTGATCATATCCTTCAATTAAATACAGCATAAGAGGATATTTATATTTTTCCGGTAATTCTTTGATGGCTTTTTTTACTTCTTCTACTCCTATTCCGTCGTCAATATTCCAGTTCGAATCTTCATCGGGAGTGGAAAGAATGTGCTCATTTAATGCTACCAGCTCCAGTTTTTTTGCTTTAAGTTTATCTATACACTTATTTATTACTATTCTTTTAAGCCAGGCTCCAAAGGTGACATCTCCACTATACTGGTGAAGCTTTGCAAAAGCTTTGATGAAAGCCTCCTGCATTGCATCTTCCGCTTCAAAGGGATCGCTCAGAAACCTTTTTGCTACTATAAACATTCCGTCACAGTAGCGATTGTAAAGCTTCAATTGGGCTTTCCTGTCGTTTTTGTGACAATCTGCAATTAGTTGTTGCATGATCTAATTGGGTTTGGTTAGTTGGTCTTCTGTTTTAAAGACGATGGAAAAAAGCCTGTGTTGCAAAAATTTTTATTTTCACTGTTATAATTCCTTTAATTAATCAAAAATTGCTTTCGGTAAATGAGCAACAGACAAGACTACCCATTTTAAAAAATAATTTAAATGGTAAAAGATTAATTTTCAAAATGCTCTTAGAACCTTTCCTAAATAGGAAAAGCAGGAATAAAAAAATTTTCCTTGAACAACTTTTATCGTTTCCTTCGGTATTATAAAGATACAGAAGAAGAAGTAGGGTAATTGGCATACTTTTAGACTACTATCATTTAAACTAAATGCCATGGATAAAAAATACAAAACGGGATTAAAGATTGCAGGTCTTCTGGCTATCCTGATTTTAGCCGGGCTTTTTTTGAAACGGTATTCTACAAAAGCCTACAGCCCTGAAGACACTGTTGTTTACCAGGACAAAAATCTTGAATTGGAGGTCTTTTATAACCGGCCTTATAAGAAGGACCGGGAAATTTTTGGGAAACTTGTTCCTTACGGGCAGGTTTGGAGAACAGGAGCGAATGAAGCAACCACTTTTACCACCAATAAAGACATACTTGTAGATGGCTCTCTTTTACCTGCAGGAAAATATACCCTGTGGACGATCCCTATGGAAAACTCGTGGAAGGTTATATTTAACTCGAAAATGTATCCCTGGGGAATTGATAATCAGAAGAAACCATACCGGGATCCCGCTTTTGATGCACTGGTTTTAGAAGTTCCCGTACATAAACCCGAAAGCCAGCTGGAACAGTTCAGTATCTTCTTTGAAAAGGGAAATGATTTCGTTTTGCTGAACCTGGCCTGGGATGAAACTGAAGTGACGGTTCCTCTTACAACAACAAAAGAAGCACAATCTGCGCTTCTTTTATCCAACTAATTAATATAAATATCCCTTTTATTCTTCCTCTTCGTCGAGGAGGAGGTTAAGGGTAACATTAATATTATCCCTGGTAGCTCTTGAGTAAGGGCATATTTCATGAGCTTCATTTACCAACTTTTCCCCGGTCTCAATATCGATTCCCGGAAGGTAAGAATCCAAAATAACCGAAAGCTGAAGCTCGTCCTCTTCAGTCTTTCCAATAGCTACTGTTGCAGTAACATTAAAATCGCCAAGATCTACTTTATGTTTTTTTGCTACCACCTGTAACGCACTCCCATAGCAGGCAGAGTACCCTGCTGCAAATAACTGCTCAGGATTGGTGTGAGGTTCTCCTTTACCGCCCAGGCCTTTGGGCATACTTACCCTCATATCCAATACGCCATCCTCACTTTTCACATGACCTTCACGGCCGCCGGAAGCTGTAACTTTGGCTTTATACAATTTCTTCATCTTGTTTAAATTTGATTAACTTTATAAAAAATTGAAGATACCATCTAATGAATCTGCTTCAAAAGAAGATTTCTTAAATTTATCTTAAAACATTTTCCTGAATTTGTCTAAAACCCGCAATAAATCGGCGTTAAACGAGTCGGAAAGCACTCCTGCTTCACCGCATGTGAATCCTGCTTCCATTCAAAAGATCAAAGCTTTCAGGAAAAATCAGGTGAGCGAGGAAGAGCTGGTAAAACAACTAATATCGGGAAGTAAAACAGCTTTGGGAAAAGCAATAACACTTGTAGAAAGCAATCAACCTCTACATCAGGAAAAAGCAGAAAAAATTATCGAAGGCTGCTTACCCTACGCTCAAAAATCAATACGAATTGGAATAACAGGAGTACCGGGAGTTGGAAAAAGTACCTTTATTGAATCCTTTGGTTCTTATCTTGTAAAACAGGGAAAGAAAGTAGCCGTACTCGCGGTAGACCCCTCCAGCACTGTTTCTCACGGCAGTATTTTAGGAGATAAAACAAGAATGGAAAATCTTGTTACCGAAGAAAATGCATTTATTAGGCCCTCCCCTTCGGGAGATTCCTTAGGTGGGGTTGCGCGTAAAACCAGGGAAAGTATTATTTTATGTGAGGCAGCAGGATTTGACGTTATTCTAATAGAAACCGTGGGTGTAGGCCAGAGTGAAACAACTGTACACAGTATGACCGATTTCTTTCTTTAGCTGAAACTTGCCGGCGCCGGGGATGAATTACAGGGAATTAAACGGGGAATCATGGAAATGGCAGATGTAATCGTTATAAATAAAGCCGATGGTGATAATATAAAAGCAGCTAGGGAAGCGAGGCTGGAATTTAAACGTGCGCTTCACCTGTACCCTCCCAAACACAGTGACTGGCAACCCAAGGTATTACTTTGTAGTGCTATAAATAACACCGGCATTTTTGAAATTTGGGAATTGATAAATGAATACCAGCAGATTACTATAGGTAACAACTATTTTGAAGAGAACCGCAGGGAACAGAATAAGTTCTGGCTGCTGCAAACAATCAATGAGCATTTAAAAAACCGGTTT
Organism: uncultured Antarcticibacterium sp.; assembly: GCA_964639695.1. Taxonomy (GTDB): domain Bacteria; phylum Bacteroidota; class Bacteroidia; order Flavobacteriales; family Flavobacteriaceae; genus Gillisia. The sequence continues at coordinate 8,974 of CAZXEY010000105.1, forward strand.
TACCAACATCCAAAGATTAAAGCGGCTCTTCCTGAACAACTTACAGCAATTGAAAAAAATAAAATATCCCCCTTTTCAGCTGCTAAAATTTTATTAAACTTGCGGGATGAAATATGAATTTACGATAATCGTTCCCGTATATAATGAGGTGGATAATTTGAGGCCTTTAGAGGCGATGCTGAACGATTACTTTAAAAAAGCTTCTCTTAAAACCTGTGCTATTCTTGTTGATGATGGGTCTACCGATGGTAGTGCAGAGCTTATAAAAGAGATTAGAAATAACAATCCTGATATCTATTCCATATTATTTGCTCAAAACTCCGGGAAGGGAGCTGCTTTAAAAGCTGGTTTCGAGGCAACCAAAACCCCTCTTTTGGGATATATGGATGCCGACATGCAAACCCATGCTGAAGACTTTGAACGGCTACTGCCATTTTCTAAGGATTATGAGCTGGTTACCGGCTGGAGGCAATTAAGGAAAGACACCGGGGTTAAAAAGATCTCTTCCAAGATTGGAAATAAGGTTCGCGGATTATTTATTACCGATAATATTCACGATACCGGTTGCCCTTTAAAAATTATACATACAAAAAACGCTCAGCAAATTCCTATGTTTACCGGGCTACAGCGGTTTATACCGGCTATGATCCTTTTGCAGAACGGGAAGATCAAGGAAGTTCCTGTACCTCATTATCCCAGGCTGGCAGGAGAATCCAAGTATTCTTTTAAGAACAGGTTCCTGGGACCATTGTTCGACTGCTTTGGTTATGTATGGATGAAAAAAACCTATATTCGATACGAGATTAAGGAAAAAGATCTCGAGTAAATGAGGTTGTTAAAGATTTTCTACCAAAAATATCCCGTAGCTTTACTGCTGCTCCTGGCGATCCTGGTTTTTATTTCCAATCTTGATGCTCTCTTTGTGAACATCATGGAAGCCCGCAATTTTATCACTGCAAGGGAAATGCTCACGTTGCATAACTGGATCTTCACGACGATGAACGAACTGCCGCGCTATGAAAAACCACCCTTACCAACGTGGTTAACCGCAATCTCGGCTTCAGTTTTTGGTATTGAAAATGTCTTTGCCTATCGTTTACCCGCTGCCCTGGTTTCCATATTCCTGGTCCTCACTTTTTACAGGATGCAGCTGTTATTAGAGATCAAAAAATTTCCGGCTTTTGCAGGCAGTGTTATTTTAATGACCTCTTTCTATGTTTTTTTCGCCGGAAGAGAAGGTCAATGGGACATTTTCACTCATAGTTTCATGATTGGTTGCTGTTACTTTTTTATGAAGATCTTTAAATCTCCGGAAAGGAAATATGGCAATGCAGTAGCTGCGGGTTTATTTTTTGGTGCTTCCCTGTTGAGTAAAGGGCCTGTTTCCCTGTATGCCCTCTTTCTGCCATTCCTGATCAGTTATGGGATTATCTATAAATTCAAATTTTTAAATCAAACCTGGAAGCCTCTGCTGATATTCCTGCTGATTGGCATAGCCTCAGGCGGATGGTGGACAGTAATTGTTCATACCTACGATGCCGCTGCATTTACTGAAATCG
>CAZXEY010000106.1:0-10492 GCA_964639695.1 uncultured Antarcticibacterium sp.
TTAAATATTTAACGCCCGCTTAACCCCTTGAACCCACGCACATTAAGAGCAGGAATATTTCTTTAATACTATTCCTAAAGCCTTAAAAGCCGCCAGGGAAATGAAAGAAAATATTTATTCATCCGAAAATGATCAAATATTATAATAGAAAAAGGGGGCTAATGCCCCCCTTTAATTATTTAAATTAAAAATTTACTCGTAACCCGGATTTTGTGTAAGAAGAGAATTTGCATCTATTTCTCTTTCCGGAATAGGAAATGTCAATTGATTTGCATCGTAAGGAATATCCCCTACTGATCTTTCAGTTCTTCTTAAATCATGAATAAGAAAACCTTCAAATGCCAATTCAAGCTCTCTTTCATTTAAGATATCGCTTATTGTAACGCTACTTAAAGGAGCCGCATTAGCTCTATTTCTAATGGTATTAATATCCTCTAAAGGTGTTGCTCCAATACTCGTTCCCAATCTTTGATTAGCTTCTGCTCTTATTAGATACATTTCTGCCATCCTAATTACTGGTATGTTGCCAAACTGGTTTGTGTATTTGCTACTCAATCTCCTATTGTTATCTTCATTGATGTAAAAGAAATCTCCTCTTTCATCACTTGCACCAAAACGGTCTACAAACGCATTGTTAACTTCTACATCACCTCCACGACCTCCAAGGCCTTCAGAAGCATAATGAGTAACAAGTACATTGGAACCACTTTGGGTGGTTACCTGAAAAGCAAAAATAGCTTCACTACTGTCGAAATCGTTATTAAAAGCATCAGCATAATCTAATGTTAAAGAATGGCCGCTGTTCTGGATAACATCATCAGCTGCATCTCTTGCATCAGCATATCTGCCCTGCTGAAGATAAACCCTGGCTAATAAAGCCTCTGCCGCAAACTTATCAGCAAAAATATCATTACTAGGGGGTAATAATTCGTAAGCTGTAGTTAAGTCATTAATTATTTGATTATAGACTTCTTCAACTGTATTTCTAGGAATCTCAAGATCTGCCGAATAATCTGTAACCCCTTCAAGAGATAAAGGGACTCCCAATTGATCATTTTGTTGACCTGCTTCGTAAGGAGATCCAAATGAGCGAACTAAATCAAAATAAGTGAGAGCTCGTAAAAATCGGGCCTGCCCTTCTATATTGTCCTGATTTTCCTCATCAACCAGACCAATATTATCAATAACAAGATTTACCTGATTAATTACTTCATATTGATTAAGCCAAAAATCCCTTACAAAAGTATTATCCACAAAGATATTTTTCCTGAAAACTTCCCGAGGCTGGCTAAATGTTCCCAACCAGCTAGCTTCAGTAGTAAACCCATACAAATCGGACATTAACTGGTAGTATCCACCATAAGAAGCCGCTTGTCCTGCCTCGTCATAAGCACCCACAAGTATATTCTCAATATTCTCCCCTGTTGAAATTGCCACTTCAACAGAAACATCCTGCCGTGGTTCGATTTCAAGCCTGTCCTCACATGCTGTAAACACCACTCCCATAGATAAAAGTGCTACAGTTAATTTATAATTCATGATTTTCATTTTTTAAAATTTTAAGTTAAATCCAATAGAATAAGTAGCTGCCGCAGGAGCAGAATAAAATGATTGTCCTGTACCACCTGCATCACTTCTGGATTCAGGGTCATATCCTTCAAAATCAGTAATTGTTAACAAATTTATTCCAGAGAAATAAATTCTAAATTGCGTTAATCCCAATTCTTCCACCGCACTTTGAGGAACTGTAAATCCAAAGTTTAAATTTCTCAATCTTATAAAATCTGCTTTTTCCAAATATCTGGTTGAATGAGCGGTTCCATTAGCTCCAAATAACCTTGCCTGAGGCACATCAGTTATATCTCCCGGTTGCTGCCATCTTCTTAACTGGTCCCTGGATTGATTGTCAAAGTAATCGGCATTAGCGGATTGATAAATTCCACCCGAATTATAAATACTTGCACCCCACTCTCCCTGGAAGGTAAAATTAAGATCAAATCCTTTATAATAGAAGGAGTTTGTTAAACCTCCAATCCAGTCTGCGAAAGGTTGTCCTGCAATAATTCTGTTAGCCTCATTGGGATCATTAGTAGTTTCTCTGCTACCATCTTCACCATTGATGTAGTAAAGAGCATCTCCATTATCAGGATCTACCCCGGCATATTCTCGTAAATAGAAAGCTGAAATTGGCTGGCCTTCACGAAGAATATTTCTTCCAAAAACAATATCGGCACCATCATTTGGAAGACGTTTTACTTCGTTAATGTTGTTAGCAAGGTTAAAACTTGTATTCCAGGTAAAATCTCCTGTGAAATTTTTTGTATTTAAAACAAATTCCACACCGCGATTTTCCATGAGCCCTATATTTCTTTGAATACTTGACTGTCCTGAAGTACCTGGAAGCGGTACATTAAACAGAAGACCATCTGATTCTTTAATGTAATAATCTACCTCTCCTGAAATTCTGTTATTAAAAAACCCGTATTCCAAGCCAAGGTCAACTTGTTCTACACTTTCCCATGTTAATAATGGATTTCCAGCCTGTGTAGGGGCAAGACCAGGTCTCTGGTTGTATGAAACACCGCCAAATAATCCTCTTGAGGCAAAGTCACCTATATTTGCGTTACCAGTTTGACCCCAGCTTGCTCTTAACTTTAAAAAAGATAAGGCGCTGTTGTCACTAAAAAATTCTTCTTCTGAAATTATCCAACCTGCAGATAAAGCTGAAAATGTTCCAAATCGATTTTCACTTCCAAATCTAGAAGAACCATCTCTTCTTGTACTGGCTTTAAATAAATATTTCCCGTTGTAAGCATAAGTTGCCCTAGCGAAATATGATAAAAATCGGTTACCTGTTTCTATTCCACTACCACCAGTTATTTCGGCTGCACCCGAAACTGTCTGGAAATCGTCGGTAGGAAATTCTATCCCTTCTACATCCTGGTATCTTCTTTCTGTTTGATTGTACTCCATACCCGCCACAACTTCAAGATCATGCGCGTCGTTAAATAAATTTGAGTAGGTAAAATAATTACTGGAAACATAAGATTCTGTTCCAACACTGGATGCGAAAGCATACCCGTTGGTAGATTGAAAAGGAGCATTTCTTCCTACCCAGTTATCCTCAGTTTGATAATAAAGATCGTAACCAAAATCTGTATTAAATTTTAGTGATTCCAGGAATTTATATTCTGCAAAAGCTCTTCCGGTTACCCTTCTAATTACTGTATTATAATAAGAATTTTCCTGGTGTAAAAGAAAGTTTGCATATAAGGTATTTGGATTTGGCGAACCATCAGGAAGAAAAGCAGGAGAAATTGCGGGTTGCGCAATAGCCTGAAGTGGATTAACAAAAGCATTATCGTTAGCTATCCTGTCAATATCTGTCCTGGAAAAACTCATGTTTATCCCTGTATTAAATCTATCGGTAAGTCTGTGAGAAACATTAACACGCGCTGTCACTCTTTCAAGCTCGTTTCCTGTTACTATACCTTTAGTATCATTATAAGCTCCTGAAAAGAAATAGGATGTTTTGGCATCTCCACCCGACATAGAAAAATCTGCATCCTGAACATATCCGTTCTGGAATGCCAATGCCTGCCAGTCTGTATCCACCTCCCGGTTCCTCCAGTCTGTTCCTGCAGCAAGAAAAGGAAAAATTGTATTTTCTACGTAATCTGTGCCAGCCTCTTCTCCAAAGGAATTAACAGCAGCCTCAGTAAACAACTCAATATATTCATCTGCATTTAACCATTCTCTCAAATTTGTTGGCTCACTTATACCATACGAAGTATTTACAGCAAAACTTGCTTTTCCATCCCTACCTTTTTTAGTAGTAATAATAACTACCCCATTCGCACCTCTGGAACCATAAACAGCAGCTGCAGAAGCATCTTTAAGAATATCTATAGACTCAATTTCATTGGCACTTAAAGTTAATAAAGGATTCATTGGGGCACCGTTTCTAGACTCACTGTTATTAATAAGTGGCACACCATCCAGCACATAAAGAGGTTCAGCTCCCGCACCAATACTGGCCACACCCCGAATACGAATATCAATTCCTCCTTCTACCTTTCCATTGGTTTGTGTTACCTGAACACCTGCAGCCTTGGCGGCTATAGAATTTTGAACACTTGGAGTAGGAACTTCAGAAATATCTTCTGAAGTTAACTTAGCCACGTTGTCTGTTAAAGTACGCTTACTTTGGGTACCATATCCAATTACAACTACCTCATCAAGAGCAGCCGCATCTTCTATAAGTTTTACATTAATTACTTCTTTTTTAGCAACTGCAATTCTTTGAGCGGCAAAACCAAGATAACTAAATATCAAGTGGTTTCCGTCGTTGGCTTCTATACTGTAATTTCCATTAAAATCTGTTAAAACACCGCGATTGGTATTTTCTACAATAACATTAACACCTGGAAGAGGCATTCCCGTTTCATCTATTACGGTACCTGTTACAGTCCTTTCCTGCGCAAAGGTAATTTGCGCGACTAACACCATGAATAGTGTTAGAATTCCATTTAATAGTCTTTTCATTATTATTAAATTTTTCTTAGGTTAAAAGTTAATACCTTACTATTAGATGGTATTTGAGGCAAAAGGTTGCGTTTCTTTTAAGCCGACTTTTACTATTTAAAGCCTTGGAAGTTTGCATGCACACCTATTTTGCTTATTCTCAGATTTTTAAAAACTAAAATTTCAAAAAAAATTTTCGCATTTTTACTCATTAAAAAGCTTCAAAAGGAAGATTGAGCAGAAGAATGATTTGTAATTACATAAAGAAATTCCAAACCAATCCAAAGCGAATTAGAAAATCCCTGTGTGGATAATCTGGTGCACTAAAATTATTGTTACCCGTTAAAAGAAAATTCAGGTTTTCCAGTTTAAAGAATATTCTGGCCGTCCGGATCTTTGAGTTAAAGAAGAAATCAACTGCCGGATAACCTCCAAATTCAGATGAATTTTGAACATAAAACTCAGCTAAAAGAGGGTCATACCCATTCATCTCATAAGAAGTAAAAAACTTAAGGGTAAATCCTGTCTGCAAGAACAAGGCTTTTTGAAACCATTGGTCAGTGAAATAGAAAGAATTGCGGGTGACAAATTCCGGAACATTTAAAACTTCACCTCCTTCCAATACTTTTTGATACATTACCGTATTGTTCAAAGAAAACTTACCATATGTGAATTCCTTTTGAGCCATCAGTTTAAAATAGTTTACATTACCATCATATTGAAAGGGCTTTACAGCATTCTCTTCATCAACAGAAAAGAAAGCATAATTTTCTATTTGGGTATAAGAAGCTTTAACATCAACTATATTTAATGAATTCCAATTAAAGTCCACGACCTGTGTCACCTGGTTTCGAAAATTATTAAACCAGTTATAGTTTAAATAATCGCTTTGATGCAATAGAAAATTGAAATTAGGAGCTCTTTCATTGCTGCTAACTTCAAATCGAAAAACATTTGAATCATTCAGTTTATATCCTACCCCTCCGCTAAAAACATTTCCTGAAAATTCCCCCTCCACATTTATCATTGCATCTGCATACACTGAAAATGTTCCTATAGTTTTAGAATATTCTGCACCGGCTGAATAATTTTCACCTCTTATCCTATTTGGAACTACTTGCTCTTCTAAGAAAATAACAGAATTATAACCATAGTTATAATAAGTATGACCGGCTTTTGCCGCTATCTTTCCAAGTATTGAATTAGTAAAGGATAAACCGGCGACATTTTTAATGAGCCGTAACTTCACTTCATCCTCCAAAGCAGTATTTCTTAAGGATTCGCCAAAGAAAGGATCTGGTGCTGTTTGCCTGAAGATATATTTCTTATCACTAAAGTTTAGCAAGTGGTGTAACGTAATTTGGTTACTTTCATTTTTTACAAGATCATATTCCTGATTTAGGTAAAATCTTTTTCCAAATAAGACATTTTCAGCATTTTCAAATTTTACTTCCAGCAAGGAACGATCTTCAAATTCCTCCTCTTTATCTAAATATTGCTGTAAGGCAATATCATTTAAACCGCCGCTCTCTCTGTTAAGAAGGTCCTGAGAAACAAAATGTGATTTCAACCTATACCTGGCGTTTAAAGTGCTGTAATTTAAAGTGGATCTAAAGCTTCCTGTACTGGTTAACATGTTCTGATAGTTCCCCAGTGACCTGTGGCCTTTATAGGCTACCGAAAAATTTAACCGCGGAGAAGTATTAACCGTAAAAAAAGCATCCAGGGTTTGTCCCTGCTCAGCAACGGTTCTAAAATACAATTCAGTTAAAGGAGTGGGAACTTCATAATAATAAATATCTTCGGCTTCCAGAAAAGCAAAATGTCTTGCCTGAGCTCCAAATTCCGGAAGAAGTTCTATGTCTTCAAATGAATATCCAAGTTTATTATAAGTTTGACCAATGTTAGGAAAAGGCAGTAGTTCAAAATTGTCATTCCGAAGATAATTAAATTTATACTCCTTTTGAATGGTTAGAGAAGTATCCACATAAGTAGTATCCCCAACTACTGAAATTATTTTATAGGCGGTAATAGGAGGTTTTTGAAGAGAATCTCGCTGAACTGGCAATTCCCTTTTGGTCCTGGATATTCCAGCAGGTACCTGAGCTACAAAATTTATAGAAATAAAAAAAAGAAAAAGAGTCAGTATCGGGTACTTCATATATTTTTAATAGCACTACAAAAGTAAAATTTTAATTAGAACTGAAGCAGATTCTATTAAAACAAAAAACCGCCCCTAAAGGGGCGGTTAATTCAATCATTTAACAAATACTAGCTACCTCCGTAACCAAAATTCTGATCTATGTTAGAGTTCGCATCAACTTCAGCTCCAGGTATTGGAAGAGCATAATTGTAGTCTCCATAATCCGGACCACCATGAGTTTGTAATGTTGGATCAAGGAAAGGAATATCTCTTCCTAATCTCGCTAAGTCATGGAATCTAAATCCTTCGAAAGCAAGCTCTTTTCTTCTTTCAAGAATGATATTATCAAGAGTTGCTTCAGTATAAAGATCTGCACCTCTGTTAGCTGGTATCTTATTTAACCATTCTAATACTTCAGATGCAGGAGCTCCAGTTCTTAATAAAGCTTCAGCATAAATAAGAACAACTTCCTCATATCTTAAGATTGTGATGTTGTCATCATATGGAGCAGTAGAAGGAAATTTTCCGGTATTTCTTAAAGTACCGTTAGCATATCTGGTAATAACACCACCTACACCTCTAATGTCATCCTCACCGTAAATAGCAGCTAAATTAGGAAGTACAATTACGTCACCGTATGCACCTTGCTGATAGATATTAGCAAGACCATTAATTCCTTCGTTATCAATATCAGAAGCAGCGATTTCAAAAATTGCATTCGGAGCAGCATCAGTATCAAATGTACCTAGGAAATTTTCTTCAGAAACAACTGAAAAATTACCTGAATCAATAACTGTTTTAGCAGCTTCTAAAGCACGCTGATGATCACCAAAATAGTTCGCCATTCTTGCTTCAAAACCATAAGCAGCCCAAATACTTAAATACTCTTTTGTAACCACATCAGTCATTAAAGACTGTGCCATTTCAAGATCTGCATAAAGTAAGTCCCGAACTTCCTGTACCGTTTTTCTGGCAGGGAACAATTCATCTCTGTCACGGAAAGTGGTAACGTAAGGTACTCCTACAGCACTAAGACCACCATTATTAACATGTTGTTGTCCATAGAATCTTAAAAGATCGAAATGAGCAAGTGCACGCATAGTATACGCCTGGCCTTTAATTTGGTTAATCGCCTCTTCATCACCAGAAATACCTTCAGCATTAATAATGATATTAGCAGATCCAATTACCGCAAAGGCCTGCGCCCATAAGCTACCAACCACTCCTGATACAGGAAGTAAATCCATACGTGCTTCAGCAACGAAACGGTTTGAGTTAGCATTAGATGCAGTATTATCTGAAAATACTTCACCTAAGATAATAATATCTCTTCCATAATAGGCAGAGGAGGACATCCTGTTGTAAGCGCCATTTAAGACCGCAGTAAGGTCATTAACGGTATTGACACTTAGTTCAATATCCTTAGATTGTTGAAGCGTTGGATCAAGATCTTCTTCTGTACAGGAAGAAAAAATCCCCAAGCTTACAAACATTAGTAAAAAATACTTAAAATTCTTTTTCATTTTTCTTTAAAATTTAACGTTAATACCTAAAGTATAAGATTCTACCGGAGGAGTTGTTAATCTTGTAAAACCATCAGCTCTTACTTCCGGATCCAATTTCAACCCATCATCCTTCACCCAAGTAGCAATATTCGTGCCTCTAACTGTTAAAGTTAGACCATCTAAACCTACTGCTTCTGCAAATGAAGCTGGAAGGTTGTAACCTATTGCTGCGTTTTTCAATCTAATATAATCCCCATCATAAAGGTGACGTGATGAAGTAGCGTGGAAGTTATCATTTCTTCCATAATCCAATCTTGGAATATCTGTGATATCTCCTGGCTCCTGCCATCTTTCAAGAAGTTCAGCAACTCCATTATAGGTACCTAACGTAAAATTGTTGGTTCTTAAATAAAATTGTGCAAATTGCTCATAGATCTTATGACCACCTGCAAAGTACAAGTTAGCATCTGCAAAGAATCCTTTATAATTCACTCTCATACCTAAACCACCTGAATATGTTGGTAAAGCATTTGCATTTTGATAAACTCTTTCAGCTGCATTATAATTGGAGGTAACTTCACCATCTATACCATTAAGATACCAGGTAGGAAGTCCTGTTTCAGGATCTACACCAGCCCAGGTTCTCATAAACCAGGCATTTGCTGGTAAACCTACTCTTGTAGTAGTATAGCTGCTACCTGCATTAGGATCAAGTGGCTCACCATCGGCTCCAATAGCCAAAGCAGTAACTTCATTTTCTACAGTACCCACATTGGCAGAAATATTCCAAACAAAATCATCAGATCTAAAAATATCAAAAGCTAATTCAGCTTCAATACCTTTATTGGTCATTTCACCAATATTTCTTGCCTGGCTGGCAAATCCCGTAGTTCTTGATAACGGAACATTTAATAAAAGATCATAAGTTCTTCTGTTGAAGTATGTAAATGATCCTGTTAACCTGTTATCAAACAAACCAAAAGCAACACCTAAGTCATAAGTTTCACCTTTTTCCCAGGTTAAGTCCTCATTTCCAAATTGTGATGGGAAACCAGCACCTTGATCAGCATAGTTAGCACTATAAGTTAGCAAAGCCTGGTAAGCATTAAGTCCGATTGCGTTGTTACCGGTGATACCATAAGAACCTCTAAGCCTTAAAGTATTGAAGATAGAACCACTCATGAAATCTTCTCTGTGAATGTTCCATGCAGCTCCAACAGATCCAAAAGTACCAAAACGGTTACCCTCAGCAAATCTTGAAGAACCTTCTCTTCTAATAGTACCGTCAATTACATATCTACCTGCGTAGTTGTAGTTTAATAGACCAAGGTAAGAAACGTTATACCAGTCTGTATAGAATGAGTCTGCATCAAACTGAGCACTCGCTGTATTGATCTGGATCAAACCATCTACAGGGAAGTTTTGCCCATATCCATATAAATAGGAAGTCTGGTTTTTCTGGTATTCAAAAAGACCTGTTAAATCAAAATTATGTTGACCATATTTGAAACCATAGTTTAAAGATCCCTGGTAAACAAGGTTTAGGTTATTTTCATAACTCTTTTCACTATCTCCGTTAAAATCATCAGCATCACCTTCATATCGGTTTCTGTAAGAGAAGTACTCATTAGTTTGGTAATCCAAACCTAATTTATTTGTGAAAGTAACATTTTCAAAAATTTCCCAATCTAACCCAGTGTTAGAAATAGCTCTTGTCAATGCGTTTCTTGTAATATTATTATCTTCCACATAGAATATGTTAGGTAACGATCCAAAAGGAAGATCTATATTATAGGTACCATCCTCATTAAAAATAGGATTAAAAGGATTCATTAAGAATCTTGTAATGTACGGGTTAGAGAAGAATGAACCATTTTCTAATAGTGGATTCTGAACAGTTTGAGAAACATTCATAGATTGAGAAAAATCTAAATTATCTCTTAGCTGACGATTAAAGCTTAAACTACCGTTAAGTCTCTTAAAAGAAGCACCAATAACTGTAGCCTCGGTTTCATTATAACCTACAGAAGCGTAGAAAGAACCTCTCTCATCACCACCTGAAGCAGAGAAAGTATAGTTTTGAACAAGGGCATCTTCATTTCGAATACCATTAGCCCAATCGTATATGGATGTTCCATCATAATTGGCATCAACCGCAGGAAGTAAAGAAATAGCGTTTTCACGTGTTATTCCAAGGTTACGAACTGTTCCATTAGGACCATAAGATCTAAAAAGAGCTTCCCCTAATAATTCATAACGCTGTGGACCAGTTAAAATATCTCTTTTATTATATGCATCATTCTGGATACCTACCTGAGAA
>CAZXEY010000107.1:0-10357 GCA_964639695.1 uncultured Antarcticibacterium sp.
TCATATAAACTCTGCTACCCCTGTTGGAACAATACGCTATAAACCCGAGGGTACTATGGCAGCGGTAGAAAGATTTGTAATTAATGTGGAAGGAAAAGGAACTCATGGATCAGCTCCCTGGACAGGTGTGGATCCTATAGTTATTTCAGCAAAAATTATAGACGGACTTCAAACAATCATTAGCCGGGAATCTGAACTTACTGAGGCTGCAGCGGTGATTACCGTAGGAAAAATATCCAGTGGGGTGAGATTTAATATAATTCCCGAAACGGCTGAAATGATAGGAACGGTAAGAACCTTAGATCCCGAAATGAAGGAATTGATCATAAGAAGAATGAATGAAATGGTTCCGGCTATTGCTAAAGCCTATGGAGGAAACGCTAGAATTGAATTTCAAAACAATACTGCTATTACTTATAATGATCCTGAATTAACCAGACAAATGTTACCGACTTTGCAAAATGTTGCCGGCGAAAAGAAGGTGGAACTGGTAAAAGCTACTACGGGAGGTGAAGATTTTTCTTTTTTTCAGGAAAAAATACCCGGGTTTTATTTCTTTTTAGGAGGACAACCCTTAACTTCTATAGATCCAGCCCCTCATCATACCCCAGATTTTTTTATTGATGAGAGTGGATTATTACTGGGTGTAAAAGTGTTATCGCAGTTAACTGTGGATTATTTAAATAAGAAAAAATGAAAAAATTCAAAACACTGTTATTATCATTTCTAGTTCTCTTACCTCTAATAACCCATGCCCAGTCTTCGTTGGAAAAGGATATTAAAAAGATTGAACCCAAAGTTATTGAGTGGCGAAGAGATTTTCATCAACATCCTGAATTAGGGAACAGAGAATTTGAAACGGCAAAAAAGATTGCTGCACATTTAAATTCCCTTGGGATAGAAGTCCAGACCGATGTTGCAAAAACGGGAGTAGTCGGGATATTAAAAGGAAATAAACCAGGAAAGGTGGTAGGCTTAAGGGCTGATATTGATGCATTACCGGTAAAGGAAAGGACAGATGTTCCTTTTAAATCCATTGCTACAGGTGAATTTAGAGGAGAACAGGTTCCGGTAATGCACGCCTGCGGCCATGATACTCATATAGCCATATTAATGGGAGTAGCAGAAGTCCTTTCTAAAAACAGAAATTTCCCAGGTACTATAAAATTTATTTTTCAGCCGGCAGAAGAGGGAGCTCCTCCGGGAGAAGAAGGTGGGGCTAAATTAATGGTGGAAGAAAATGTTCTTAAAAATCCCGATGTAGATGCAATTTTTGGGTTGCATATTTCTGCAGATACAGATGTTAATACAATAGCGTATAAACCTGAAGGAATTATGGCCGCTTCACAAAGCTTTGAAATCAAAGTTAAAGGAAAGCAAAGCCATGGTTCAACGCCCTGGACCGGGATAGATCCAATAATGGCTGCCGTTAAAATAATTGATGGACTACAAACCATTATTTCCAGGGAAGCAGACCTTACCCAGGAGGCTGCAGTTCTTTCTATTGGTAAAATAGAAAGTGGGGTGAGAAGTAATATTATTCCTGAAGAGGCAACAATTATTGGAACCCTTAGAACTCTTGATGTTGATATGCAGAAAATGATCAACAGAAGAATGAAAGAAATGGTGCCGGCATTGGCCGCAGCTTATAGAGCCGAAGCCTCAATTGAAATTGAGGATGGTTATCCTATTACTTATAATAATCCTGAATTAACTGCCAAAATGCTTCCAACACTTCAAAAAGTAGCAGGAAAAGAAAATGTGGTGCTTATAAAAGCCGTAACAGGAGCTGAGGATTTTTCTTTTTTTGCCCAAAAAGTTCCGGGCCTTTATTTTTTCCTGGGAGGAAAAACTCCCGGAGCGGTAAATCCAGCCCCTCATCATACCCCTGATTTCTTTATAGACGAAAGTGGGTTGTTGCTGGGAGTGAAAGTTTTATCGCAATTAGCAGTGGATTACTTAAACCAATAGTAATGGATTTAATTTTAGAATTGTTGAGCGTGATACCGTGGTGGGGATGGATACTATTATTTTTCATGGGGGTAGTGATACATGATATTTTCTTCAATAAAAAACATACCATAACACATAATTTTCCTCTGGTTGGACATCTAAGGTATTTCCTGGAAAGTATTGGTCCCGAGCTGCGGCAGTATATAGTTTCCGGAAACAGAGAAGAACTTCCTTTTAACCGGGTGGAAAGAGGCTGGATCTATGCTTCCTCTAAAAATGAAAACAATTACGAGGGTTTTGGAACAGATCAGGATATTTATGAGGTAAACTATATCTTTATAAATAATGCCTTGATTCCTTATAAGGCCCCGGAAGCGCATCATTATTATAAAGATCCTTATTTTCTTGCCTGTGCAAAGGTAATGGGGGAATATAATAAAAGAAGAAGGCCTTTTCGTCCTGCCTCTGTTATAAATGTTTCCGCAATGAGCTACGGATCTTTATCGGCACGGGCAATTGAGGCATTGAACCGTGGCTGTAAAAAAGCGTATGCCTACCATAATACCGGTGAGGGCGGTCTCTCCCCCTACCATCAAAAAGGAGCAGATGTGGTTTACCAGATAGGAACAGGATATTTTGGCGTACGAGATGAAGAAGGATTTTTTTCTATGGAAAAAATGGTAAAGCTTACCCAGGAAAATCCGCAGATAAGAGCAATCGAAATAAAACTTTCCCAGGGAGCTAAACCCGGTAAAGGTGGAGTCTTACCGGCATCCAAAATAACTCCCGAGATTTCCAGGATTCGGCACGTGCCACTAGGGAAAGATGTGCTTTCTCCTCCCAACCATTCCGCATTTAGCAATATGAAAGAAATGGTAGATTTTATTGAAGATATTGCTGAACATACAGGACTTCCTGTAGGAATAAAAGCTGCAATTGGTAAACTGGGAGAATGGGAAGAATTAGCAGATATTATGGCTAAAGAAAATCGCGGTCCCGATTTTATCTCGGTAGACGGGGGTGAAGGTGGGACAGGCGCTGCCCCCCCTAGTTTTGCAGATCACGTGGCACTCCCTTTTGTTTATGGATTTACTAATGTGTATAAATTATTTCAGCAAAGAGGGTTAACCAATAGGATTGTTTTTATCGCTGCAGGAAAACTAGGATTTCCGGCAAAAGCGGCAATGGCCTTTGCTATGGGTGCAGATCTTATTAATGTGGCAAGGGAAGCAATGTTGAGCGTAGGCTGCATACAGGCGCAGGTATGTCACAATAATACCTGTCCAACAGGTGTTGCAACTCAAAACAAATGGCTGCAGTCGGGGTTAAATGTAAAAGATAAGGCCGAAAGGGTAAATTATTATTTTACCAATTTTAAAAAAGAGCTCCTGGAGATTACCCACGCCTGTGGTTATGAACATCCCTGCCAGTTTACTATGGACGATGTGGAGATAAATTTAGGAGATCGGTTCATCGCCAAAACCCTTGCGCAAACATTTGTTTATAATAAAACAGAAGTTCCTTTCGATACCACTCAAACTTTGGTAGGATGTCCTAACTTAGGGGGCTCGTATCTAAAAGGAGAAGAAACAGAAGTTAAAGAAGCCGAAACAGAAGATACCTCTGTTTCAAAACAATAAAATTATATGACAGAAACCAGTCTTTTACAGTTATTTTTTTACTTATTACCTGCAGTTGTAGTAGGTGCTATTTCTTATTATTTTTTTAAAATGCACACCGCCAATGAAGAAAATAACCGTAGATATTTACTTCGTCGGGAAAATCAAAAAATCGCTTTACCTGTAAAACTTCAGGCGTATGAGAGAATGGCCCTTTTTCTTGAAAGGATCTCTCTCGGCAAACTACTTCTAAGGGTAAAACCAATCAGCAGTAAAAAGGAAGATTACGAACAGCTGCTAACAGGCACTATAGATCAGGAATTTGATCATAACCTTGCCCAGCAGATCTATCTATCGGGGGAAGCGTGGAATGTCATAAAGACTGCAAAAAATGCGACAATTGGAATGATTCGGAAAGCAGCGAGAAAAGAAGATGTTGAAGATGCCGAAAAAATGCGCGAAATTCTTTTAACCCAGCTTCTGGACCAGGATGCTCCAACCGATGCCGCTTTGGATTTTATCAAAAAGGAAGTGCGAAAAACAATTTAAAAGAAGGCTCTCCAGAATTTTTTGGAATTACTTTTATTTTCAAGGTTCCTTTCCCTGGCGTAATCATAACCTTGCTGCCACCAGTCCTTCATTGCCGTTTTATTAAAAACAAGGGAATTCTCTGTTAACTGAACAGGAGTATAGTATGTGGTGAGTTTTACCTTTTTATTTAATGCTGCCAGTTTTCCTTCCACTACATCATGATATTCTACCTGATCCAGCAAAAATCCGAATAAATTGATCATTAGTGAAAACGGATTTTTACCCAGGACTTTATGATATTCCATATTTTCAGCTTCAAGAATAATGGCATCAACTTCGGTAGCTCCTCTTTTAATTGCTTCTCTAATGGGCACCACACATCCCAATCCGCCATCGGCATACTCATAGCCATTCTTAGTCGCAAGGCTCATAAAAGGTATATAATTGCAACTAATCCATATCCAGTCACAAAAATCGGCATAGGAAAATTCTTTGATGGATTTGTATTCTACCCTGTTCTTGGAAAGGTTGGAAACGGTAACTATAACATCTGTAGCTTTTCCCTTAATAGATTCAAAATTTTCAATACTAAAGTGTTTGCGGATTTCCTTTTGTAAATTTTTACTCTCACCAAAAGTTCTTTTTTTCTTTACAAATTGCCAGAACATGTTGAAGTAATTAATTGTAACATATTCCCTTCCCTCCTTTTTCTTTACGATAAAAGGATTGACACTAAAGATCTTTTTTTGGGTAACGTTCGTATAGATGTTATAGACTTTCTCAATATTTCCATCGGCAAGATGAGGAATAAGCAAGCTTCCTGTAGATGTTCCTAAAAACAGGTCATATTTTTTACCTTCCTCCTCGATTAAATATTGAGCAACACCACCTGCAAAGGCGCCTTTACTACCTCCTCCGGAAATTACCAGTGCACGCATTAAAATCTATTTTGTCTAAAATTAATCTTTCTCTTTCTTTCCTCATCATCCTTTCCAAAAATAAAGGATTTAATTTCCAATCCCCCCCTAAGAATAATAGAAGTTTCTTAAAAAACCAAAATGTTGGATTTTTAAGCCTATCGAATTTCCTTAAGCCGGGAATAAGACTACTTTCGAAGGCGGGAACTTAGAAAACTTTTATTTTTAGCGGAAAGATTTTGTTCCAGTTCTTTATATTTCCTTTGATACTCAGGATTTTCAAGAAGCTTAGCCAGTAATTTTCTGCTGAAATCCCTGAATCTAAAAGTATGATGTTGCGCTGCCTCAAGAAGATCCACCAGATTCTTATCTGTAAATGCGTTTAACTGATATAAATAGCCAAAAGCATTTTCCCTAATTTCAAAAGGATAATGAGAAGCTGTATAACCGGAAAGTTCGCTGAAGTATTCCTGGGTTTTATTTGGATCTATCTGGGGATTTACAAGATTTACTACCAACCAAAGCATTCTTACATTCTTATTGGAAAATCCCTCAATACCTTTCGTAGCATCGAGCCATTTTTGAGCTTCTTGGGGATATTGCAACCATAATTTCAAGAAAGCATTTTCCTTTGTTAAGTAAGAATCATCTTTTAGAAGAGAAATAAATTGGCTTTTTAAGGAGGAGGGGATATTTTCCATCGACAATGCTATTGCCTGGCGAACGTATAAATTGCCACTTTCAAAAGCCTTTCGATATAACGGCAAAGCCTCTGCAGAAGTTTCCCCTGCAAGTTGATACACAACCTCCTGCCCCAAATAATCATTTATAGGAAAATCCAGAGCAGCGTTCAATTGTTTAATTTTGTTTTGAAATGGAATTTCTCTTAAAGCTGCTAACTCCAGATAGTTTTTAATAAATTCTGATTTTTTCAAAGAATTTAAAGCATCAGTAGCCTGAAAAGCTGATTGCTCCAGCCAGTTTTTTCTATAGGCAGCAAGATCTTCTCCGGATATTTTTTCAACTTCAGAAAGAAAATCATAAGTATTTACATTTTTAAAGGCATTTTTATCCAGATAGTTTTTGACAGCCTGATTAAAAGCCTTCTCTCCCACTTTTTCTTTTAAAATATGCAATGCCCAGGCACCTTTTTGATAATAGGTTAAAGATCCCGCAGAAGTATTTAGAAGGGCCTCTCCTTTGCCACCATCACTTAATTCTTTAAGTTCTTCTGCAGATTGGTATAGTTTCCAGTAATAATAGTCATCCCCAAAGATCTTTTTCTCAGCCAGCAGTGCGTAAAATGTAGCAAAACCTTCGTGGAGCCAATGATGTTCGCCATTCTCTGCCGTTACCAAATTCCCGAACCATTGATGTGCCAGTTCGTGAGCATTCACATTTACATAATTCTGATCATTGTAAGCGGTAGAATCTACTACTAAAGAACCTGTGAATATGGTTGTACCGGTATTTTCCATTCCTGAATAAAGAAAATCCTGAACAGGTATTTGTTTATAATTTTGCCAGGGATATGCATAACCGGTTTCCGATTCAAAAAAATCAAAAATTTCCTGAGTGTACCGGTAAGTTGGCTCTACTTTATTTTGATCCTCAGGTTGAAAATATAACTTAATTGGAACTCCCGAGGCCGACTTTATTTCCTGAACCTCATATTTACCCGCTATAATCGCCAGCAAATAGCTGCTCATAGGATCCTTCATATCATATCGCCATTGAACAATAGAATCATTTAGAATTTTCTTTTCAGTCAAAATCCCATTGGCAGCAACTTCAAAACCTTCGCGAAAATTCACGTTTAAATCAAAAATCACCTTCTCCCGCATATCATTAAAACTGGGAATCCAGTGAGAATTATTTTTTCCCTGTCCTTGTGTCCAAACCTGTTTTGCAGCCTTTACTTCATCTGTAACATTCCAGTTAATAAAGTACATAGCCTCTTTGGGATTGGCTGAGTAGTTTATTACCATTTTATTCTCTGTGGAAGGTTTAAAATTATTGATTACCCAAAGTTGCTTTTTATCATTGCGAAATTCGACGGGAGCACCGTTAAGTAAAACTTTACTGAAGTTCATATTTTCGGCGTCTATAAAAATAGAATCGGTTTCCTTTAGAACATCAAAGGAATATTCTACTGTCCCTTCTACTGAAGATCTTTCAGGATGAATTGAAATAGTTGCACTTGCGTTTTTAAAATCAACTACATCAGTTTGATTTAAAACCTCATTTTTTTGGCCGAAAATTTCAGAAGTAATAAATAGAAGTAGGAGAGGGAAATATTTAAGCATATTCGTAGTATCTGGGAAGCAAATTACAAAATCATTATTGATAGAAGCCTAACAATTTGTATTCCGTTCTTGTTTTCCCTAAAAATCCCAAAGCATCTTCAACAGGACTTTGCCTTCCACATAAACCTTTTTTAATATCTTCGTTTTATGAATGCCAACCTTCTTCAAACACCTGTAGACTATTTAAAAGGTGTAGGCCCTAATCGCGCCGATTTACTGCGTAAGGAGCTAGGTATTCATACTTACCAGGACCTTGCTAATTTTTTTCCAAACCGGTATATCGATAAAACCCGGTATTATAAAATTAGTGACCTTCAGCAAAATTCAGCCGAAATTCAAATAATTGGAAAAATTGTTCACATAAAAAGTGTGCCGCAAAAAAGAGGCAGCAGGCTGGTTGCCGATTTTATTGATGATACGGGAAAAATGGAACTGGTATGGTTTAGAGGCCAAAAATGGATAAAGGAAAATCTTAAGCTGAATACCACCTATGTAATTTTTGGAAAAACCAATTGGTTTAACGGCATGTTCAGTATGCCTCATCCCGAAATGGAATTGCTTGAGGAACATGAGAGCAATATGCGAACAGCCATGCAACCCGTATATCCTTCTACCGAAAAACTGGGTAAAGCAGGAATTACGAATCGGGTAATAAGCAAATTGATCCAGCAATTATTTTTGGAAACGAAAGGTAATTTTTATGATACCCTCAACGAGAAAATAAGACAGGATTTAAAATTAATTTCCCGGGCCGAAGCCATGTTTAATATTCATTTTCCGGTTAGCCAGGAGCTTCTTGCACGGGCACAATTCCGGTTAAAATTTGAGGAATTATTTTATGTTCAGCTCCAACTTCTGGTAAAAAATCTAATTCATAAACAGAAGATAAAAGGATATACTTTTGACCAAATTGGAGAGAACTTTAGTGAGTTCTATCAGGAACATTTACCCTTTGATTTAACAGGGGCACAAAAGAGAGTTATTAAAGAAATTCGAAGCGATCTTGGCAGTGGAGCCCAGATGAATCGTCTTTTACAGGGAGATGTAGGATCTGGAAAGACCATTGTCGCGCTCATGTCAATGCTTATAGCACTTGACAACGGTTTCCAGGCCTGTTTAATGGCTCCTACTGAAATTTTGTCAGTACAGCACTATAATGGACTTTTAGAGTTGTGTAACAAATTGAACACCAGCATTTTTCTTCTAACAGGCTCAACAAAAGCTTCAAAGAGAAGAGAAATTCACGAAAAACTGGAAAATGGAGAAATAGATATATTAATTGGCACTCATGCACTGCTGGAAGACAAGGTGAAATTTAAAAATCTGGGGCTTGCGATTATAGATGAGCAGCATAGATTTGGAGTTGCTCAAAGAGCAAAACTGTGGAAAAAAAATCAACTTCCTCCACACGTTTTGGTGATGACCGCCACCCCTATTCCGCGAACTTTAGCCATGAGTTTATACGGGGATCTTGATGTATCTGTTATAGACGAATTACCACCCGGTAGACAGGCTATAAAAACAGTTCACCGGTACGATAGTAACAGGCTAAAAGTTTTCAGATTTATTAAAGACGAGATCAAAAAAGGCAGACAGGTTTATATTGTTTATCCTTTAATTCAGGAATCGGCTACCATGGATTATAAAGATCTTATGGACGGGTATGAAAGTATCGTACGGGAATTTCCAATGCCAGAATATCAAATCTCCATAGTTCATGGGCAAATGAAACCTGCCGATAAGGATTATGAAATGGGGAGATTTGTAAAGGGGGAAACTCAAATTATGGTAGCCACCACCGTTATAGAAGTTGGAGTAAATGTGCCTAATGCCAGTGTAATGATCATTGAAAGCGCAGAGAGATTTGGATTATCTCAGTTACACCAGTTACGTGGACGCGTGGGCCGAGGTGCAGAGCAGAGTTATTGCATTTTAATGACCAGCCATAAATTATCGGAAGATGCGAAAACAAGGCTACAGACGATGGTTACCTCAACCGACGGATTTGAAATTGCAGAGGTAGACCTGAAATTAAGAGGTCCCGGAGATCTTATGGGTACCCAGCAAAGTGGAGTTTTAAATCTTAAAATAGCTGATATTGTTAAGGATAATCAGATCCTGAAAACTGCCCGATATTACGCTAAACAGCTTTTAAATGAAGATCCTGAAATAAAGCTACCGGAGAATAAAGCCATTGCCTATACCTACCGGCAATTAAGCACCAATAATAAGATCTGGAACTATATTAGTTAATTATGCTCAATTTTTTATTGATCGGTATTAGTCTTTTTGCCGGTATCCTTTCTAAAAAATATAAAGCCCTTCCCGATGATAGTTTTAAAGCCGTTAACGCCTGGGTTATCAACATTGCTTTACCGGCTGTAGCACTAAAATATATTCCGGAGATTCAATGGAACTACTCACTTGTTTTACCGTTTATGATGCCTTTATTGGTTTGGACGGGGAGTTATCTATTCGTTAGGATGTTGGGAAGTTTCATAACGATGACACCTGCAACCAGAGCAGCACTAATATTAACGGCAGGATTGGGAAATACCTCCTTTCTGGGATTTCCATTAACTGAGGCTTATTTTGGAGATGAAGGATTAAGAATCGCAATTTTATGTGACCAGGCAAGTTTTATCGTAATGGCCACTTTCGGAATAATAACTGCAACAAAAGCTTCTAACGGGGGAAATTTTGCAATAAAGCCAATTCTCAGAAAAATTTTACTTTTTCCACCATTTATTGCTTTTTGCCTTGCTTTTATTCTCCCTGTATTTGATCTAATTAAACCCATTGAACCGCTTCTTACAGCCCTCGCCGTTACTCTGGTCCCTTTGGCCCTATTTTCTGTGGGCTTACAGCTAAAGTTGCGCGATTATGAGGAGGATATAAGATTTATTGGTTTTGCTCTGTCTTATAAACTGATCCTGGCCCCGCTATTAATCATGTCAATCAGCTTTTTAGCTAGTTTCTCAGGCCTCACCGCAAAAGTTTCAATATTTGAAGCCGCTATGGCTCCAATGGT
>CAZXEY010000108.1:0-10272 GCA_964639695.1 uncultured Antarcticibacterium sp.
GTTAGCACCGGGGGTTAGTATAAACGGAACTTTTGATCCTTCTATTTGGGATATAATTAATGATTTTCAAGCTAGGAGAACCGGAGATTTTACCACTACCTACACGGTAACCAATGGAGAATGTACAGATTCTGTACAGCTTACAATAAAAGTTATCTCTGGTTAACAATTACATTAAAGATTGTAAAAACCCGCTTTAATAGCGGGTTTTTTTCTTTTCTATTGTTTTCAATTTATTTTACTTGTTATTAAAAACTTAAGAAATCCTGTCAGTCTCAGAATAATCCTATTTTTGCTGCTTAAAAGGAATACTTTGAAATTAGTCAGGATTACCACCATACCTCTATCCCTTGAAAAATTATTAGAAGGGCAGCTAACCCATATGAATCAATTTTATGAGGTAATCGCTGTATCTTCAGAAAAAGGAAGGCTGGAAGAATTTGGCAGGCTAAATAACGTTAGAACTTTTAATGTGGAAATGACCAGGGCAATTACGCCTTTGAAAGATATTAAAGCAGTTTTAATTCTTTATCGCTTTTTAAAATCTGAAAAACCAACAATAGTTCACACTCATACTCCTAAGGCTGGAATAATAGGTATGATGGCAGCAAAAATGGCAAATATTCCAATCCGAATTCACACTGTTGCAGGTTTACCGCTATTGGAAACTTCAGGAATGAAAAGGATTTTATTAAATTTTGTGGAAAAATTTACTTACAGTTTAGCCAATCGTGTTTATCCTAACTCTGAAGGTCTTAAAAAAATTATTTTGGAAAACAAATTTACCGATGAAAAGAAAATAAAAGTATTAGGTAAAGGCAGTTCTAATGGAATAGACACTACTTATTTTGATCCTGGTTTAATTTCAAAAGAAGAAAAGACAACTATTCGAAAAACTATGGGTATTCCAGTAGAAGACTTTGTTTACATTTTTATAGGCAGGTTGGTTTCAGAAAAAGGAATTAATGAACTGGTCTCTGCATTTACTACCCTACAGAAGGAAAAAACTAATCTTTCCTTACTTTTAGTGGGGCCATACGAATATGAACTGGATCCATTAGAAACCTCTACACTTGCTCAAATAAAAGACAATGATAAGATTTACACCACCGGTTACAAGTTGGATGTAAGACCTTTTTTAGCTATTTCAGATGTTTTAGTTTTCCCAAGTTATCGGGAAGGTTTTCCTAATGTGGTTATGCAGGCAGGTGCCATGGGACTTCCCTCTATAGTAAGTGATATTAATGGATGCAATGAAATTATCATTAATGAATATAATGGATTGATAATACCTGCAAAAAATACAAATAGGTTATTAGAGGCAATGCGGAAATTGCTGAAGGAGCCAGGAATGAAAAAATTAATGGCTGCAAACGCGAGAGATCAAATTAGTTTAAATTATAGCAGAACTGAATTTTGGGAGATTTTAAAAAAAGAATATGAAGATTTAAGTAGGGGACAGAGGTGAGTGTACAAGATTAAGATTATGTTAAGATACTATTTCGTATTTTCGCGCTCTGCCTGTAATTTTGGTGTTTATAAAATTTATTTTAATAAATTTTATTAAAATATATAATGTACAAGTCCTTTTTTAAACCTCTAATGGATTTTTTTATTGCTTTAACGGCTTTATTAATCTTATCTCCTTTATTATTAGTAATCACAATTTTGTTGACATTTAGTAATAAGGGAAATCCGTTTTTTTTTCAAATGAGACCTGGAAAGGATGGAGAGATTTTTCCTATCGTTAAATTTAGAACTATGACAAATGAAAAGGATGCACAGGGAAAATTTTTACCAGATGAACAAAGGTTGACAACTATAGGGAAGTTTGTTCGAAAAACTTCCATTGACGAGATTCCCCAACTTCTAAATATCTTAAAAGGTGAAATGAGTTTAATTGGTCCAAGACCTCTACTTCCTGAGTACTTACCTCTATACAATGAAAACCAACAGAAAAGACATAAAGTTAAACCGGGAATGACGGGATGGGCCCAGGTCAATGGAAGAAATGCAATTAGATGGACTCAAAAATTTGAATATGATGTATGGTATGTAGAAAACCTCTCTTTTTTATTAGATATGAAAATAATTTTTAAGACCTTGAAAAAGGTTATTCTTTCAGAAGATATAAATTCGGCCAATATGGCTACCACAGAACCTTTTAATGGATCCAATTAAATTAAATATTATTGGTGCCAGTGGCCATTGTAAAGTAGTCATTGATATTTTATTATCTCAAGATATAACAATAGGTGATATTTACGATGACGATGTCAACATTGAGGAAATTTTAGGTTATAAAGTATTACATCATCTGGACGATAAAACACTTAAAGATCCTGTAATTATAGCAATAGGGAAGAATAGTATAAGAAAATCTCTTGCAGAGAAATTTAAGGGTAATTTTACATCAGCA
Source organism: uncultured Antarcticibacterium sp. (assembly GCA_964639695.1). GTDB lineage: Bacteria > Bacteroidota > Bacteroidia > Flavobacteriales > Flavobacteriaceae > Gillisia. The sequence continues at coordinate 2,420 of CAZXEY010000108.1, forward strand.
GTTTTGCATTCAACTTCTTTTGTTTCCCATTTTGCTCAAATAGGAGAAGGAACAGTGGTGATGGCCAATTCCAGTGTTAACAGTAATGCTATTGTTGGGGAACATTGTATAATTAATACCGGTGCAACTGTAGAACACGATTGTATAATTGAAGATTTTGCACACATTTCACCTAATGCCGCCTTAGCAGGAGGAGTATCGGTGGGGGAAGGTTCTCATGTAGGAATTGGTGCGGTTGTTATTCCCGGAATCAAAATTGGAAAATGGGTAATTATTGGCGCTGGTGCAGTCATAATTAGAGATGTTCCAGATTATGCTGTAGTTGTTGGTAATCCTGGAAAAGAAATTAAAACAAACAATAAAAAATATGCCAAATAACAAAATCTGGCTTTCGTCTCCACATATGGGAGGATCAGAAATAAATTATATAAATCAAGCATTTGAAAATAACTGGATTTCCCCATTGGGACCCAATGTAACTGGATTTGAAGAGGCTATAAAAGGTTATTTAGACGATTCTGAAAAAAGCGGGACAATTGAGGTCGCAGCATTAAGTTCTGGTACAGCGGCTTTGCACCTTGCTTTAATTTTACTTGATGTTAAACCTGGGGATGAAGTTATTTGTCAAAGTATGACATTTGCGGCTTCGGCAAATCCTATCTCCTATTTAGGGGCTAAGCCGGTTTTTGTAGATAGCGAAGAAGAAACATTAAATATTTGCCCTGTTCATTTAGAAAAAGCTATAGAAGACGGAATCTCCAGAGGTAAAAAACCAAAAGCCATAATTGCGGTTCATCTTTATGGAATGCCTTATAAAGTAGATGAGGTAAATAAAATCGCTAAAAAATATGATATTCCTATAGTAGAGGATAGTGCAGAAGCTTTTGGAAGTTCATATAAAGGTAAAAAGTGTGGAACTTTTGGGGATTTTGGAGTTCTTTCATTCAACGGAAATAAAATTATTACCACATCTGGAGGAGGTGCTTTGGTTACTAATAGTCTGGAATTAAAGCAAAAAGCTATTTTTCTGGCCACCCAGGCACGAGATGAAGCACCACATTATCAACATAGTCAAATTGGTTATAACTACAGGTTGAGTAATATTTCTGCAGGTATTGGCAGAGGACAAATGGAAGTTTTGGATAAGCATGTAGGTTTTCGAAGAAAAATGAACGAATTTTATAAAAATATTTTTTCGGCTTATGATGGTATTAGAGTTTTGGAGGAACCAAATAAAAATTACTTCAGCAATCATTGGTTAAGCGTGGTAATAGTCGATTCTAAAGAAACAAACGGAATTACCAGAGAAGAAATAAGGCTTGCTTTGGAAAAAGAAAATATTGAGAGCAGACCACTTTGGAAACCAATGCATTTACAACCCGTTTTCTCCAACGCCAAATATTTTGGGAATGGTGTTTGCGAATACGCTTTTGAAAATGGCCTTTGTTTACCTTCAGGTTCTAATTTAAATGAGAATGACAGATCTAGAATAAGTGATGTTTTAATAAAATGTTTAAAATAGATTTAAAATAAATATGGGGAATCGTTTAGGTAATGCCCTAAAATTTAGTTTATCAACTGGAGATAATGCTTTAGACCTTCGAAATATAAAGTATCTTCCAAGATGGGCTGTTTTTCTTATCGATATATTTTTAGTTGGTATATCATCTTTATTGACAATTGCAATAGTAGTGGACTTAACTCCAAACTATTACACCTTACTGGATTTTCAATATAAAGCAGCAATATCCCTTCTTATTCACGTATTCTATTTTTTTATTTTTAAAACATATGCAGGCATTATTCGATATTCTTCAAACATAGATGCTTTAAAGATTTTACTTGCCACTACCTGTTCTTTTCTCTCTTTGGTACTAATTAATTATCTCACCTTTTTTATTGTTGGAGAGAAAATTTATTTAATTGGCGGTTTATTAATCAATCTTTGGATTACTTTTTCATTATTGTTTCTCTTCAGGTTAAGTGTTAAACAGGTTTACGAATACTTTAAAATAGCACACAGAAATGAAGTTCTTATTAGAGCTGTTATATTAGGAGCCGATGAAAATGCGATATCCATTGCTGGGGCTTTAGATATTGAACATCCCCGCAGATTTAAAATAGTAGGATTTTTAACTAAATCCAGGCACGACAAGAGTATAAGGATTTTAGATAAACCAATTGTTAGTTACTCAAAAACTGTTCATCACCAAATTAAAGCTTTGCAGGCATCTGCTGTAATTCTTTCTGAAAACAAAATATCATCTGAAGAAAAGTTTAGCATTGTAGAAAATTGTCTGGAAAATGATATTAAGGTGTATAATGCGCCTTTGGTTTCTTACTATGAGAAAGAAGATAAACCATTAGCACGACAGGTAAAGACTCTTCAAATTGAGGATTTACTGGATAGAGAACCAATAAATTTAGATAAGGAAAATAAAGCTGCTCAATTAACCGGTAAAATTATTTTGGTTACAGGTGCAGCCGGTTCAATTGGTAGTGAGATTGTGAGGCAGGTAGCTTATTATAATCCTAAAAAATTGCTTTTACTGGATCAGGCAGAAACACCTCTTCATAATTTACAACTTGAAGTTGAAGCAAAATTTCCCGGCTTGAACTATAAGGCTATTATTTGTGACGTGAGTAATAAGCGAAGGTTGGAACTTATGTTTCAAAATCATAATATTGACGTTGTTTACCATGCTGCTGCGTATAAACATGTTCCCTTAATGGAAGAAAACCCTCATGAAGCAGTTTTTGTAAACATTAACGGAACCAAGAATCTCGCAGACCTATCAGTAAAATTCAATGTAGGGCATTTTGTGATGGTTTCTACAGATAAAGCTGTAAATCCAAGTAATGTAATGGGAGCTTCCAAAAGAGCTGCAGAAATGTATGTACAATCACTTTTTCATAGTCAGGATTCTTTGGATGGAAAGCGAACAAAATTCATTACTACCCGGTTTGGTAATGTTTTAGGCTCCAACGGTTCGGTAGTTCCCCTTTTCAGGAAACAAATTGAAAAAGGTGGCCCCATAACGATTACTCACCCAGATATCATAAGATATTTTATGACAATTCCCGAGGCTTGTCAATTGGTTTTAGAAGCGGGCACCATGGGAAAAGGAGGAGAGATTTTTGTTTTTGATATGGGAGAACCCGTAAAGATTATGGATTTGGCCATTAAAATGATTAAATTGGCGGGTTATATTCCCAATAAGCATATTAAAGTCAAAATTACTGGATTAAGACCGGGTGAAAAATTGTATGAAGAACTACTAAATAAGGAAAGTAAAACCTTACCTACTCATCATAAAAAAATTATGATTGGACTAGATAAGGTTCAGGATTACGATTCTATTAATTTAAAAGTGGAAGCCATTATAAAATCTGCACACAAATTAAAAAATGATAAGGTAGTAGCTAAATTAAAAGATCTCATTCCAGAATTCATCAGTAATAATTCCTCTTATGAAAAGTTGGATAAACCTGTAACTAATTAATAATTCCCTAAAAAATTTTAATGAAAAAAGCTTACTTTATACTTGTCATAGCACTATCACTTGGTAGTTGTTCCACAAAAAAGCAAATTCTTTATTTCCAGAATATAGAACAACTTAAAGGACTGGAAGATCCGGTAAAGTTTCAACCCATTTTTGAAATTAATGATATTTTACAAATTCAGGTTTCTTCGCTTATTCCCGAAGTTGTAGCTCCCTTTCAAATGAATATGAGTGGTCAATCTGGCAGTGGCAGTATAGGTGGAGTTGGAGGCGGAGGCGGAGGTAGAAATTCCGGTTTAATGGGTTATTTAGTGGATGTTGAGGGAAATATACAATTTCCTGTTTTAGGGAAAGTACCCGTAGCCGGAAAAACAAGAAGTGAATTAGAGGCCTATTTACAGGAAGAAATAAAAAAATATGTTGAGGATGCTGTTGTTGCTGTAAGGCTTCTAAACTTTCAGGTTATTGTTTTAGGGGAAACAGGTGAAACTGTTGTAAGAGTAGATAATGAAAGAATTAGTATACCAGAGGTAATAGCCTCAGCAGGAGGTATTCCTTATACTGCTAAAAGGGATAATATTCTTGTTATAAGGGAAGCTTTAGGTGAAAGAACTTATGGTTATGTCGATATGACAAGTGCAGATGTATTTGAAAATCCTTTTTACTATTTGCGGCAAAACGATATAGTATATATCGAACCCACTTACCGGCAGGTAAAATCTGCTGGCTGGATAACCAGCCCTCAGGGATTAGTTTCTATAGGCACAACGATATTTAGCTTAGTTATTCTTTTTACTAGATAAATAAAAATGGAGGAATTACAGGATTTAGTTGAAGAAAAAGAATCAAATTTTGATTTAAAGGCTGAGATATATAAATATCTGGCCTATTGGAAATGGCTTGTATTGGGTTTTCTTTTAGGTGGACTTATTGCTTTTCTATATAATAGATATACCATACCACAGTACTGGACAGAAGCTTCCATGATGGTTCTTAATGAAAAGGAAAACAATATGGCTAGCGCCTTACCATCTGGCGGCGGTTCTATTTTAACCTTTGATGAAAATACCCTGGACAATCAAATTGTGACGCTGAAATCAAAGAGATTGGTGACAGATGTTATTGCTGATTTAAAACATAATATTTCATATTTTATTGAAGGAAATGTTATTGCAACTGAAGCTTATAAAAGCAGCCCAATAATAGTTGATTTTGTTACACCAGACTCTATTGTTAATATAACTACCAAAAATTTTAATATTACCCCGGTTTCGGAAACTACATTTACGTTGGTAGATGAAGAATCTAATTATAAGGCTACTCACAAACTAGGAGAATTAATAGAGCTAGGAGACCTTGTTTTTTCGGTGTTACCCAGAGTTAGCAATCGTGCCGCGAATTTTATATCTTCTAAAACAATTCAGGTAAGCATTCTGCCTGTAGATTATGTAGCGGGTATGTATATCTCCAGTTTAGATATCAAACCTAAAGGTAAAGCTAAGGATATCCTTTCCCTTTCCATGACGCATACAGTAAGTGAAAAATCTGAAGACTTTTTAAATGCGCTAATGCTTCAGTTTAATGCTGATGGAGTGGCAGATAAACAACAGGTAGCACTAAGTACTACGAAATTTATTCAGAATCGTCTGGAATTAATTACTACAGAGTTAGACTCCGTAGAAGGAGGACTCGCTGATTTTAAAAGAGAAAACCGATTCATGGATGTAAGTAGCGGTGCATCCCAGTTCCTCTCTAAATCTACAGAGGCAGAACAGGGCATTTTTGATATTGAATTACAATTAAATATTATAAATGCCGTTGAAGAGGTTTTAAATTCCCGAAATAAATATGAATTACTGCCCTCTAATATTGGAATTGAAGGTGGAGGAGTTTCTGGATTAATCTCCAATTATAATACATTAGTTTTAGAGCGAAATGCACTTTTAAAAACGGCAACACCAGAGAATCCTACAATTAAAATTTTAACAGCCGAACTTGATTCGTTAATAGAAAATTTAAAGGATAATATTGTTAGCGCTAAACAAACTTTAAATATTGAATTACGAGAATTAAATCAACTGGATCAACGTGCTCAAAGTATGTTCAGCACGTTTCCGGGAATGGAAAAAGGAATGCGGGGAATTGAACGGCAGCAACAAATTAAGGAAGAATTATATTTATTTCTTTTACAAAGAAGAGAAGAGGCAGCAATTGCTTTTGCCGTAACCTCTCCTGCCGCAAAAATTATTGATCCTGCCTATACCTTTCCTTCGCCAGTTAATCCTAAACCCTGGCTTATATTAACCGGAGGTTTTGTTATTGGCCTTTTCTTTCCTTTACTAATATTATTTGTAAAGTTTAGTTTAGATTCTAAAGTACACCATAAAGGAGATTTGGCGCCTTTAATTAAGAATGTTCCATTTTTAGGTGAGGTACCAAAAATTACCAGTGAATTTGAAGACGTGATATCGGTAAATGACAGGTCTTCTTTGGCTGAATCATTTAGAATCCTTAGAACCAATCTCGCATATCTCATGAAAGCCAAAAAGGAGAATCGTGGTGAGATAATTTTTGTAACCTCCACTATCAAAGGAGAAGGAAAAACCTTTGTATCCTACAATTTGGCCCGTACTCTAGCAACTACCAATAAAAAGGTACTAATTATTGGTGCAGATATTAGAAATCCCAAATTGCATCGCTATATAAAAGAGGAAATGGGGTCCAAAGGGTTATCAGATTATTTGTATGATCACGATCTTGTTGCCAATGACATTATTACGTCCTCCCAGGACAGGGAGATTAAGGTGGATTTAATTCTTTCGGGAACAATTCCTCCTAATCCTGCTGAGCTTTTTATGAATAACCGAACAGAAATGCTATTGAAAGAAGTTGCACAATCTTATGATTTTGTAATTGTAGATACGGCTCCTACCATGATAGTGACAGATACATTACTTATTAGTCCTTTGGCAGATACTACTTTATATATTACACGGGCTGGTTATACAGAGAAAAAACTTTTAGATTTTCCAAAAGAATTAAGACAACAAGGAAAATTAAAAGGATTAGCAGTTATTTTAAATGATGTTGACTATTCTAAGTTTTCCTATGGAGCCAAGTATGGATATTCGTACGGCTATGGTTATGGTGTAGATAAAGAACCAAAATGGAAGAGCTGGTTTAAGTGGGGAAGTAAATCTTAAAAAGTATTTTTAGTTTTTTCAATTACCCTATTTACCAAATCAAAAATGGATGATTTTAATTTAATATTTGAAAGTTTTTCCAGGTGTTGGAGTCTGTGAGTATCACTCCCAATAAAATCAATCATTCCGGCTTCCAGTAATTTAATGGCAATACGTTCCATATTAATCCCGTAATGGGTAGTAAGGGAAAGAGCATTAATTTGAAAGAGGCATCCTCTGTTTTTTAATTCTATATATTTATGAAGATCCTTAGAATGATAATAAGCGTATCTTTCGGGATGTGCCAATACAGGTTTATACCCTTTTGTTTGTAATTGAAATAAAATTTCTTTTAAGTTTATAGGAGGTTGAAAATAAGACATCTCTACCAGCACCATATTGCCCTTGAGAGTTAATAAATTTCCTTCTTCAATTAATTCCAAAAAATGCTGGTCCATCATGTATTCCGCAGCTAAATTTATTTGAATATCCTTTAGCTCAGGTACTGTTTTTAATTTATTTGATAATTTTTCAAATGAAGTAGTAATTGTTTCTGCATCATTTGGATAATAATCATTCATAATATGAGGAGTAGCAATAAAATTGGTAATTCCTAAATTCTTAAAATTTAATAAAAGTTGAATTGACTCTTCTTCATTAGCCGCTCCATCATCTATTCCGGGAAGAATATGATTATGGATATCTGTTATTCCCTTTAATTGCTCTTTTAAAAATTGTTTATTTTGGAATATGGAAAACATAAAATCTTTATCTTTTTTTACATATTTTTAACAAAAATACGATTTCAATATTTGTTATTCCCCTTTATGAAATATCCACTACTATTTATTTTTTTTTTAATTGTCAACTTTTCTTTTGCACAAGTAGAATATTTCGGCTCAATAACAGGTAAAGGTATCATTTTTTCTGAAGAAGAATCCCCTTTTTGGATTCATAGTAATCAACGGGGAAGAGTAGATGAAGCTTCTAACCTCGCGGCATGGGTATCAACCGGATTAAATTATAGTATTAATTCGGAAGCTAAATTTTTCACGGGAATAGGTGGTCTTTACAGTGATGGATATGCTGATGAATTTAAAATTGATGAGATCTTCCTGGGATATAGAAATTCCTGGCTGCAAGTTTATGCTGGAAGACAACCGCGAGA
>CAZXEY010000109.1:0-5471 GCA_964639695.1 uncultured Antarcticibacterium sp.
TCCTGTTGAGATTTACTAAACCTGTGAATTTCATCAATAAATAGAATTGGGTTTTGAGTAGTAAAGAGTCCGTCGTTTTTTTTGGCTCTGTCTATAACTTCACGCACATCTTTCACGCCACTGTTAATAGCACTTAACGTGTAAAAGGGCCGCTTACTTTGTGAAGCGATTATATTGGCAAGAGTAGTTTTCCCTACCCCGGGTGGTCCCCACAAAATTAAAGATGGAATATTACCTTTCTTTATTTGTTTAAGTAAAGCCCCGTTTTCACCAATTAAATGTTGCTGGCTTAGATACTCTTCCAGCTTTTTTGGTCTTAATCTTTCAGCTAAAGGTTCATTCATTTTACAAATGTAGGAATAAGGTTATTACCGATTGTAATATGTAGTAGTGATAAAATTTGACAAATTGTCACAGAATATTTAAATGCACAGGTTTTGCTATTTTAGTTTAATTAATGATAAACAATTGAAAACAGAAAATCATTTCATTTTTTCTCCGGGAGTTATAGGTTATCCTCTCCTCTTTATCCTTATTATCTGGATTGTATTTTGGTTTGAGATAAGATTTGGATTTGATTTTAACCATTTTGGGGTTAGGCCAAGAGAAACAGTAGGCTTGCGTGGAATATTTTTATCACCCTTTATTCATTCTGATATTAAACACCTATTTAACAATACTATTCCTTTATTTATACTGTCACTCGCTCTGTTTTACTTTTATAGGAAAATAAGTTGGCAGGTTTTGCTCTTAGGTTTATTGTTTACTGGTTTACTTACCTGGATTATTGGCCGTCCCGCAAATCATATTGGGGCCAGTGGTATGATCTATATGTTGGCATCATTTTTATTTTTTAAAGGTATATTTTCCCGCTATTATAGATTGATCGCTCTCTCTTTTATTGTTGTATTCCTGTATGGAGGAATGGTTTGGTTTATTGTTCCGGTAGATCCCGGGATCTCCTGGGAAGGCCACTTATCAGGTCTGTTAGTAGGGTTATGTTTTGCTATTGTTTATAAACAACAAATTGCCAAGCAGCCTAAATATGAGTGGGAGAAGCCCGGCTATAAAGAGGAAGAAGATGAATTCATGAAGCACTTCGACGAAAACGGTAATTTTATTGAAGCCCCCCTTCCCCCAAAGGGGGAGAACGGCAATATTATTGAGCCAAAAACTGATGAAGATATATTGACCTATCGATATGTTTACAAAAAATTAGAAGATGGAGAGAAGTAGCTTTGCAAAATATTAATGTCGGGTCTTTTCTGCCTTATTTTATATAGCGTGCATGTGGAGAAGGATGTTCATTTTAGGTTCGCCAACCGTTTTCTTTAAATTGCTTTCGCTATCCGTAGATTAATGGGCGGCCGAAAGCCAACTCTGTCTGGAAATCTCTTAGATCTCTACCATCCCACAATCTATTATTTTTGCGTCCTTATAGTACCTCTTCTCTCAGTATAAAACTTAATCAAATGCTTATTTGTAAATAAGTAATATATGAAATGTTGCACTAAATTTCTAAGTGGTTTGCCCTGTAGGAAACAATTTTAAATTCTCCCTTCGAGGGTTAGAGAGGCAGTCTTTGCCGAACTGTTTCATAAAGCAAAGCTCCGCAAGCTACAGAGACGTTTAATGAAGAAATGCTTCCAAACATGGGTAATTTAGCCTTTTCATCAACCACTTTTAAAACAGATGTGGATACACCTTTTCCTTCACTTCCCAATACAATAGCGACAGGCGCGGAGAGGTCTATATCATAAATGTTCTGCTGGGTTTTTTCTGTAGCAGCAATTACTTTCACTCCTGAAGATTGCAGGTAAAAGATAGCATCTTTTATGTGGTTGACTTTACAAATAGGAACATTAAAAACAGCTCCGGCCGAAGTTTTTACAGTATCAGCATTTACTGATGCTCCACCTTTATTTTGAACAATTATTGCGTGTACCCCACAGCACTCGGCAGTTCTTATTATGGCTCCAAAATTCCGGGCATCAGTAATTTGATCCAATAATAAAAAAAGTGGAGTGGTGTCATTATTTTCAAGAAGTTCATTCACCAACTTTTCCATGTCGAAAAATTCTACCGGGGAAATTCTTGCCACTACACCCTGGTGATTACCGCTGGCTAGTTTATTAAGTTTTTCAATTGGAACCAAGGATGTATTTAAACCTTCTTTTTTTACTAACTTTTGAAGTTCCTGAAACAAGGGGCCCGAAAGGTCTTTTTGTACATATATTTTATCAATATTTTTTCCGCTGGTTATCGCTTCAATAACAGTTCTTATTCCAAAGATTGTAATGTTTTCTTCCATATTGGCAAATATAACATTTAAAAAAATGGGTGGAAAGGGTAATTAACCTTCCAATCAAATAAAAAAGCCGTCTCAAATGAGACGGCTTTTACTGATTTATATTGTAAGGGAATAAAGCAGGATCGTCCTTTTTATAAGGATAAATTCTCCAAAAGAAACCTTCCCCTTTAAATTTCCAAACAATTTCTCCTTCTCTGGTAATTTCCCAGGCACCATAATCGCCTTCGGTAATTAATATATTTCCATTGGGAAGCTCTTCAGCTCCTGAAACTTTTTGAGAATATAATTCAGGATGGGTAAAACTCCAGATTATTTCAGGTTCATTATTTTTATTAGGTTCCAGGTGAAACAGTTGTGGAAATTTAAATTCGTAGACAGTAGATTTTCCCAGGGAGTTGCCATTACTGAACACAAACATTGTATTGCCATCTTCCTCCAATTTTATATTGGGCCAATGATTATTATAAAATAATCTTGTCCCTTCCGTATTATTGTAAACTTTGGGATTTCCAAACCTGTAAACAAGATCGCCTCCCTTATTATAGTTGCCGCCTGTACTTCCTGCAGCCTCTAAAGTGGTTGTGCTGTGGTCTATAACCCATACTTCGCTAAAAAAATTTATACTTAAAAATAGAAGATCATTTTTAGAATCATATTCAATGCCATTAGCATGCATAATATCACCACTATGATTGGGATTATAATTGATGTTTATTTTATGAGGATTATCTGACACTACACCATAATTATTTTTGGAAGAATCATGATCCTGAATGAGGTGATCCCAGGAATGCCATTCCCATTCAATTTCCATAGTAGAAGGATTTAATTCAAAGACACTTTCGGGATAAACATCATAATTAAATTTAAAACCTGCAGAGATTGCTTCTTCTCCGGTCTTTTTTACCCATACAAGAATTACTATGTTCCCGTTAGGCAGTAATTCCACATCATGATGCGAAATCATATTTTCATTAGAAAGATCATGATTCCATACTATTGTATCATCAGGATTAACTAATTGTAGTTTTCCTGCAAATCCTCCAAATTCAATAAAAGGAGAAGGGGCCTGGAGAAGTGCCAGTAGCTGTCCGTTTTCCAGTATAATGCAGTCATTGCCTATTCCCGTTTCCAGTTTCCACTCATGGAGAATTTCTGCTTTTTTATTCATTAAATAAACCCTGTTGGCAAGAGCATCATTAACCAGCAGGAATGCTTTATCCATTAAATCTTCTTTAAAAATAAAGGTTTCGCCTGCCATTTCAGTTTGATTATTTTCTCCCGTATCTGGATTTTCAACGGGGGCTGGCGGTTCTTTTTCTACTTCTACAGGTTCCAATTTGGGATCATCTTCTTTAGAACAGGAAAGGAAAAAGCAGCAGATGCTAACCAATATTAAAATTTTAAATTTCATATTAAAGAAAAAAAAAGCTGCTATTACAGCAGCTTTTTATATTAAGTTAAAATATTATTCACTAAAAAGAGTATCTGGCCAATCCATACCGTCAGTGCTCGTCACCATCTACTGATACATTGGATATTTCCCAGGCATCTCCAAACTGGTCAGCCCCTGTATAGGTTAACTTTCCGCAAACATCAGATAATCTTAAAGATCCGGCTGCACCATCTCCACATCCTGGATCGGCTCCGTTATAAACTGCACAGTAATAACCGAAATCGAAGTATCCAGATTCGTAAACATATGCAGTAGTAGAAGTTCCGGCTCTTACTAATTTATCTGAACCAGTTAAAGGACCAACACCCACAGGCGCTCCCTGGAAAAAGAAATCAGTAGCAACCCAATCAAAAGCAACATTAAGTTCGGATGGGCAAACTAAGTTCGCTGCATAAGAGAAAGGAGATCTAAAGAAAGATCCAGATGCAATTGGTCCACTTGTATCATCAGCAGAAAAAGTTCTTCCATCAGTTAAGTTGAGAGCGAATCTAATTGTAAACCTATCACCTCCACTGTACTCATCAGGGCTCACTCCTAATGCATCACTAACTTCTCCCAGTGTAACTGAATAAGTCGTACGAGGTAATCCATTAGGGCCGGTAGTAAAAGCACTTGCTGGAATAGTTTCCAACAGTTCTTCACCCGTGGACAAGTCCACTCCGTCATCTGTAAAATCTGTAAATCTAACAAACACGTCTACAGATTCCAATAATGCGCCATTTTGCTCATCTTGTTCTTCCACAATAACAGAAAATTCAGAAGAAGGATCGAAAGCATTAAAAGAACCACTAACCACTTGTATTGTTCTAAGAACAGCCCCGAAAGTAGTGCCATCTCTCACTTGATCAAATGGAGTATCACTATCTGTATCACAGGAAATCAATCCTATCATTAAGAAAAGCAGTGAATATTTAAATATTTTCATTTTTTCGTGTGTTTAAATTATTAGTTAGATGCAGGAAATCCTGGTGAAGGAGGATTCGTATCCCAAAATACCGGAACAGTAACAGTAGCTTTTTGGTCTACTGATGAGTTTGTATTAACAAATGTTGCAGGGTAGAAAAAGGATCTTACAAAGGCTCCCGGATCTGGTTCAACATTTGGTTGAAGGGTAGTAGGATATCCCGTTCTTCTGTAAAAATTATAAGCATCAATACCATTTCCATAGAGAGTTACCCAAAATTGCTCGGCAAGAATGTTCCACTTAGCCAACATATCTCCTTCCATAAATGAATTGCGAACAAGATCTTTAAATTCCTCAATTTCTTCACTTGAAGGTTCAAAGGAAAGGTCGGCGCCACTATCTAAAGAAACGAAACTCGTAGTTTTAGTAATCGATTTATCAATACCAGACATCATCTCAGTCAATGCCATTTCAGTGTTCCCCTGTAGCATTGCCACTTCAGCCTGCCAGAAATCCACCCAAGAAGATAGAAGAAGGGGGGTTATTCCACCACCACCACCACCGGCTCCTAAACCAGCAGGTGTAAAGGCATTATCATCAAAAACTCCACCAGCAGGGTATACTCCCGGTAATGCTCTTAAAAGTCCATCTGGTGGAATCCCGGCATCACTTCCGTGATCTCTGCCCCAATATCCATCTTCAACACCACAGAAAGTAAAACCTCCATCAATATAATGTTGAGGTGGCTCCTGTAAAGAACAATCTAAGGTTACTTCATTTGGAGGATTTGTTCCTACACC
>CAZXEY010000109.1:5571-10146 GCA_964639695.1 uncultured Antarcticibacterium sp.
ACTGCATTTGGATTCACCAATCTTGTATTTATATAAATCTCCATTTTAAGGGTATTGGCCAATTTTATCCACTTGCTCCAATCCCCCTCATAGTAAAAATCAATATCAGGATTATCTGGAGTTTGTTTTCCAAAATTCACAATTGCCTCATCTAAGAGAGTAAGTGCTGCAGCATAAACTTCCTGTCCCGGATCGAGACCCGGATTTAGATTATCAGCTCCCGCTAAGGCTTCAGAATACGGTATGTCTCCAAAGAAATCTACAAGGGTGGTAATTACCATTGCCTCCATTACCTGGCCAATGGCCACATGCTTAAACTGCTCGTTAGGAATTGCCAAATTGTTCATTGCCCTGATATTGGCAAGGATCCCCTGATAGGCAAGGGTCCATTCGAAATCTACTGCAGATGGAGAATACGCATTTCTGTAATTCCTTCCAAACATGTAATCTATTCTGGTTAACTCGGCACCGTAGCGGCCTAAATCATTTTCTATTAATCTTGGGTAATTTATCTGAATAGCATTCAAATAAAACTCCACATCAGATTGTTCAGGCGATAAGGCGTTAGGGTTGTCTTTAAGATCCAACTCCACCGTCTCACACGATCCATACAAAAACAGGATCCCAATTGCGATATATACGCTTTTAAAAATTTTTTTCATTGTTAATTCTTTTAAAATGAAGCATTAATACTTAATCCGTATCTTTTTGAACTAGGACCATTAAGATATTCGAAACCTTGTCCATTTCCAACACCAAGTCCTGCTACGTTTGGATCGAAGTTTGTTCCTTCGGGAATATTAACGGCATTATAATACATGTTATATCCGCTTACTTTAAATGTTAAAGATCCAAAGGGTGTTCTTTCCAATGCTTTTTTGGGTAATGCATATCCTAAAGAAACCTCCTGTAGGCGAATTGTAGTTGCATCAAAAACTCCTAATTCATCGGGACCAAACACGATGTTATTAAAATAATAGGTACTATTATTAATCATGGTCGTGTTAGGAGACCCATCTTGATTTACCCCCGGCAAGATAAATGAATTTAAACGATCTTCAGTATCTGTGGTTAATCCTCTACCAAGAAGAGTTGAAGCAGTTCTGCTATAAATATCTCCACCTTTTACATAGATCCATAACATATCAAAAGAGAAATTTTTGAATCTAAAAGTATTATTCACGTTAAGAACATAATCTGGATTAGGATCCCCAATTTTAAATAACCCTTGCTCAATAATGTAATCACCGGCTGCGTTTACTACAAAGTTATTATTTTCATCTCTTTGGATCCTATTACCAACCATAATACCTAATTGTTCTCCAACCTTAGCAGCATTCCCTAAATTTGTAAATCCTGCATATACAATAATGTCAGAATCTACTCCAAGATCTGTAACTATTGCATCATTAGTAGTCCAGTTTGTGTTAACACTCCAGTTAAAGCCTCCTTCATTGTCACTTTCAATAATGCTTACTCCAAGGTCAACTTCAACACCCTCTGCCTGTATTTCTCCAACGTTAGTACTGGTAACGGTAAATCCTGTTGAAGGATCTAAAGGCCTATCCACTATAAGGTCGTTTGTAACCCTCTTATAAAAAGATGCATCAAGATTTACTCTGTTCCATAACAACCGGGCTTCAACTCCAACTTCATACTCCTCCAGCGTTTCTGGTTTCAACTGTGGATTACCTAATCTGGAACCTAAGGTATTAACTACTACATCTCTTCCATTTCTATTGAAAAACTGAGTATTTAAACTAAGAGTTGCCGCAACAGGATATCCTGTTGGAAAAGTTGCAGAGGTTCCATAACCACCTCTAATTTTCATATAATTTACGATATCGCTTTCCCCCAATTCCCGAAGAAGGGTTGTGGGAACGAAAGAGAAACTTGCACTTGGGTAGAAGATTGATCTTGTGGATTCATCTAAGTTGGAAACCCAGTCATTTCTTCCGGCTACTGTTAAGTAAAACATTCTGTTATAATCCACTTCTGCCTGGCCATAAACCCCCAGAATATTTCTTTCAGAAAAAAACTGGATCTCGTCTTGTAATTGAAAGTTAAAGTGACGGAAAACATCAAAAACCTGTTGGCCTGAACTTGCCACCCCATTTTGATCGAACATTTCTCTTCTACTGGTTGCACCCGCGTTAAAAGTCACTCCCACCTTATCAAATTTATAATCACCATTTAGGATAATGTTATGATCCCATAGGTAATTTAAGTTATTCCAGGTTTCATAAATACCACTATTCAAAGCTGCGTCCGATTGTCCCGTTCCACCCCTGTTTTGTTGATTGGTGTTATTTTCACTGTACACATCAATCCCAAGTCGATAAACCAGGTTTAAATGATCATTAATGGCATATTGTGTTGTGAAATTACCAAAGATTCTATTGGTTAATTGGCTGTTTTGAGCATTGTAAACAGTCCATAACGGGTGTTGAATGTCATTACCCTGACGATAATAAACACTGCGACCATCTACGGGACTTTGATAAGGAAGACCCATTAAATCAACACTTCGGGGAGTAAAGAATAATTCTCCAAATATAGAAGAACCACCTCCAAAAGCTCCGTTACCTGTACTAGCAGCTACAGGTGGGGTTTTAAATTGAGTATTTGAATAGCTTAAGGTTCCAGATATGGTAAAGTTATTGCTTAACGCAGCACTACCTCCAATTCCAAAATTGTTTCGTCGTAATACGTTGCCTGGGGTAAAACCTTCGTCTTCCAAATAACTGTAATTCATATTATAAGCAACAGATCCATCTGTAGAAGCACCCCTTGCATTAATAGAAGTAGTTTTAACAGTACCGGTTCTAAAAAAATCTTCTACACTGTTATAAGGCCTCCATTCGTAACGTGCATCCTGAAGTTCAGGAAATGCCTCTCTAATAGCTCTTACTGATGTAGTTGAATATGGATGTGGTATAGTGCCATCTGCAGCAATCGTATTACTGTTACCATAACCTGCTACGCCCTCTCTTTCAAAGCTAGGACCCCAGTTACTGAAAAACCATCCAAAAGATTGATCAAAACCATTTCCAAATTTGTCGGTATAATCTGCTAAAGAAGCTACTTCATTGAAAAAGAATGAATTAGAAATTGTTATTTCGTTTTTCCTTACAACTCCTGCAGCAGTAGAGCCGCTTTTTGTAGTAATTAAAATAACACCGTTTCTACCTTGAGTACCATATAGTGTGGCAGCTGCCAATCCTTTAAGAACAGAAACGTTAGCAATGTTGTTGGGATCCAGGTCGAGGAACCTGCTCGAACCGGTATTTCCATCGACGAAATCTCCCTGGGCATTTGTGTCACTTGCAAAGGGAACACCATCCACAATAAATAGGGGCTGGTTACTTGCGCTAAAGGAGCTAAGTCCTCTAATAACTATATTAGTACCGGAACCGGAAAGACCACTTTGTTGGGTAATATTAATACCCGATGCTTTTCCATTTAGGACCCGGCCAATATCACCCTCTGCCCTGGATTGTAACTGTTCCTCATTAACCTCGGAAACAGCGTATCCCAGTGCCTGCTTTTCCCTCTTAATACCTAGAGCTGTTACAACTACTTCGCTAAGTTGAGCGGCATCTGGGCTAAGGGTTACATTTAATACATCACTTTCTCCAACGGGATATTCCGCAGTTTGTAATCCTATGAAGGAAAAAACTAAAAATTCTCCCTGGGAAGCATTAATAGAAAATTTCCCGTCAAAATCTGTTTGTACTCCTTTTGTCGTCCCTTTTACGACAATGTTAACTCCAGGAAGTGGGAGGCCTTCCTCGTCGACTACCGTTCCGGTAATCGTTTTTTCAAATTGTGCAAAGCTTATCTGCACAACAAACGCCAGGAGAAGCGTTAAAATAACTCTTAATTTTGTGTTCATTGTTTAGTTTGTTTGAATTAGCCGGGAGTAAAAATGCATTTTATTTGTTAAACAAACAATAAATTTTTTCGATTATTTAGCAAATTATTAGAGTTAATGAGGAAATTAACAATAATTGGTTGGTAAGTGTTAATTATAATCTAAGCTTTTTAGCGGAAAGAGGGTAAAAATGAAATTTATATTAATGTAACTTATAATACTAAATAGGGATCATAGATATTTTAAGTAATTTGAATAAGTTTATTTTTTTTTCAACTATCTGGCCTGCTATTCGTAATTAGGTTCTCATTATTATATCCAATTAGTGAATCTTCAATAAATCATATCGTTTCAAAAATTTAGATATCCCGAATTTTTTCATTTCCCAAAGATTTTCCCATGTATAAACTGTGATAGGAAAATTTTCAACCCTATATACTTAAGGATTTACTCCAGACTCAAAATCAGGAACAGATTTTTCTCTCTTCTTAAAGCCCTTTAAAGTTTTTTATTAACCAATAGAGTATTGTATGGAATTGCAATATTTAAAATTTATCGCCATAATTATTTAGTGAAATAAAATAAATAAGCTAGATAGGTGGGAAAGAGGTAAGGCCAGAAAAATTATATTTATAATATACGTTGAAAATTAATGAATTATCATTTGAATAGTTGGTTTTTATTTCTACCTTTGCCAACCC
>CAZXEY010000110.1:0-3535 GCA_964639695.1 uncultured Antarcticibacterium sp.
TCGATTTATAATATTAAAGGTGGCGATAAATTATATCAACAATTGCGTGGCGAGGATATTATTGTCTCCCAACGGGGATCGGGCATCCGTGTAAGCTTTCACTATTTTAATACTGAAGAAGAACTTGAAATTCTGGTAAAAGCTCTTAAGAAATATACTTAAGAATTATTCGGTCACCTTTACATCTTTCCAGAAAGCAACATAACCTTCAATAGGTTTTGCCGCGTGGCTGGCTTCAGGATAATACCAGGCTGCATTTTCACTCACTTTCCCATCAACTTCTACGTGGTAATACGAAGCCTGTCCTTTCCAGGGACATCGGCTATGGTGTTCACTGGTTTTAAAATATTGATTTTATATAGAATCTTTCGGGAAGTAATGATTGTTTTCAACAATTCTTGTATCGTTACTTTCTGCAATCACTGTGTTGTTAAAAACGGCTTTCATTGGTTACTTATTTTTTTTAAAGATGTAATTTTTATAAAATCCTTTTTGGTCGGTAAAGGCGGTAATAACTTTTAATCCTGCTTCCTGTGCCAGCCATTGTACAATGGGATCATCATACTTTTGCGAAATTTCGGTATGAATGGTTTCCCATTGATCAAAATGAACATCAAGCCCTAATTCTTTAATGGTAACTGTTTGCTCCACTTTACTTACAAGGAAACTTTTTGCAGTTCCTGTTTCAGGGTCGTAAACCTCCCAATGAAGGAAAGTATCGAGGTCAAAATTCCCCCCTAATTCCCTGTTGATCCTGGCGAGGTGATTTTTATTAAATGCGGCTGTTACTCCGGTCTTGTCATTATAGGCATCAAGAATAGTCTGCGGATCTTTTTTCTGATCGAATCCCATAAACAACATATCATCATTGCTCATAGCTTCCTGAATATTTCGCAGGAAAACAATAGCATCTTTATGAAGTAAATTACCAATATTGGAGCCCAGCACCATAATCACCTTCTTACGGGAATTATAATCGGCAAGTTTTTCAAGAGTTTTGAAATAAGTACCCTGCTGAATTTTTACCTTTAACTCCGGAAGTTCCTTTTTTAACGAAAGTTCCAGTTCCTCCAGAACATTTTCGCTGATGTCAACAGGCTGGTATGTAAATTCTATTTTTTTCTGCAGAAGCTCGCGCAGTAAAACTTTGGTTTTTTTTCCGTCACCTGCTCCCAGTTCTATCAGGTCAAAATCAGTGCTCCCCGCAAAAGCTTTAGCTATTTCTTCGGAATGAGTTTTTAAAATATTGAGCTCGCAACCGGTTAAATAATACTCCGGAAGGTCCATTATATCCTGGAATAATTTATCTCCCTGCTTATCGTAAATATATTTGGAAAGTAAATATTTGGGATGGCTGGTTAAACCTGCATAAGCATCTTCTTCAAAAGCCGAAGAAAATCCTGTTTCTGCTTTTATTTTATTTTTCATAATTTCTTAGCCGTTAATTTTTAACAAGCCTTACGCCGGTAAATTGCCATCTTAAATGTGGGTGAAAAAAATTACGGTAGGTGTGGCGGGTATGTTTCTTTGATGTGGCAACTGAACCACCTCTTAAAACTTTTTGGTTAACCATAAATTTCCCATTGTACTCTCCCAGGGCTCCAGGAGCTTTTGTATAACCGGGATATGGAGAATAAGAACTTTCTGTCCACTCCCAACGGGTGCCCCAATCGAACTTATCGCTAGCCACTTCCCATTCAAACTCTGTGGGTAATCTCATTTCTTTCCATTGTGAATAGGCAAAAGCCTCATAATATGAAACGTGCGTTAAAGGAGCTTTTAGATCCAGTTTCTGTAGCCCATTAAGTGTGTATTGATGCCATTCTCCCTGTACCTTATGCCAGTAAAACGGAGTTTTAATATTCTCACTATTGATCCAATCCCAGGCTTCGGCGTGCCATAGAAGTACATCCTCATAACCTCCCGCATTCATAAATTCAAGATATTCCTTGTTCGTGACCAGTTTATTTGAAATCTCAAAATCCTGAATATAGGTTTTATGAACTCCCAGTTCATTGTCATATTTAAAACTGTCATCCTTATGGCCAATTTCATAAATCCCTTCAGAAACAGGTATCCATTCCTGACTGTGCTCCTGAACAATATTCTCTCGAAATTGATTATTGTAAACCGGCAAAAGGGGATTATTGCCCAGAATAAATTTAATATCTGTGAGTAACAACTCCTGGTGTTGTTTTTCGTGATGACAACCAATTTCTATTACTTCTATAAGTTCTTCGGAAAAATCTTTATTGTTTTCAAAAAAATCGATAACCGCTTCGGTAATGTATTTTCTGAATTCATAAACCCATGCAACTGTAGGCCGGGAAAGATTTCCCCTGTCTGTCCTTACTACTTTTTCACCTACACTTTCGTAGTAGCTGTTGAAAACATAGGCGGTATTTTCATCAAATAATTGATGATCCTTTTTATATTTCTTTAAAACAAATTCTTCAAAAAACCACGTGGTGTGGCCAAGGTGCCATTTAGGTGGGGAAACATCTACCACAGGTTGCACTACATAATCTTCAGTTTCCAAATAAGAACAGATTTTTTCTGTATGCTTCCGGGTTTCTTTAAATAATTGTAAGAGATCATCTTTTAAAATCATAAGGGAAAAATATACTTAACTACCAAAGTTAGTTTATTTAAAAGATGGTGGCAATTTCACAACAGTTAAGGCAGAGTTAAAGTAACGGGAGGGTTTAAAAATCAAAAAAGGGTTTTTCCTTTTATGGAAAAACCCTTTCAATGCTGTAAAGAATACTGTTAAAAATTAAAAGACATTGTATAATTTATGGCTACAGGCGTGTCACCGCGCATCCCCGGTTGTAATTTTGGGAAAGATTTCACTACTCTTTCCACTTCTTTATTTACAATAGCTTCAGGGCCTTCAGTTTCAACGTTTACCACCTGTCCTTCTTCATTTACCGTGAAAGAAACAGTAGATTTTCCTCTTACCCAATTTCCGTCGGCATCCTGGGAATAACTGAAATTTTCTTTAATGAAGGCATTCATATTGGTAGTAAAACAATCTTTGGGAGAATTACTGTCCTTGCAGCCGGGCCATACCGGTGCTACTTCGGTTTGTGTAACTTCGTTCCCTTCAACTTTTGCATCCTGTGCAATGGAAATTCCGGTGAATAACAGGAATACAATAAGAGCTTGTAAAGCTTTCATAATAATTTGTTTTTTAGGCAGCTAATTGGGCTTATGTGCGGATGCAATAAGTGTTTCCAGAAAACAATTCTTCAAATCTTAGTTTTAAGAAATTCTGATTTATAAAATTTAATAATTGCAAAAGCCGGAGGTTCAGGCTAAGCTGTAGCTGCACTAGATTAATAATTAATTTATTGTGCATCTAAAGTTAAGAATAAAACTTAAAAACTCAAATTTTGAAGTTCAGTTATAGGTGCAGATTAATTAATCCTTCTTTTTTGTTATTATTTATGCTGCTAATTGGAATAAAACCTAAAGTAGTTAAAGCTTACTAAAACCTTTGAATAGAAATGGTCATAGGAAGTTTATAGCTCAC
>CAZXEY010000110.1:3545-10145 GCA_964639695.1 uncultured Antarcticibacterium sp.
GCATCTAAAGTTAAGAATAAAACTTAAAAACTCAAATTGACAGCAAAGGTTATGGCTTCTATTAAATTCTTTAAAGAGCGTTTTTCAGCAAAACTTATAACTTGAAGAATATTGGAATAGGATTAAAAATAAAAAGAGCGGGAAGGAGGTAAGGAGTAGTTAAAACCTTTGAATAGAAATGGTCATAGGAAGTTTATAGCTCACCGGAATATATTTTCCATCTTTTGTCGCAGGAATAAAATCGGGTAATTTGTTGATTGTTCTAATTCCTTCAGCCTTTAAGGATTCATTAGTACTGGTAACTAAAATTTCAGAAGGTCTTCCGTTTTCGTCGATTATAAAATCAAAAATTACTGATATAAATTCCTCTTCAGTTTTAAGCTTGCTAGTTCGCATATTTCTGTTCATAAAATTTTGAACCATCAGGCTTGTGCACCTTCTGGGATCTTCTTCCCCTTTACAGGATTTAGCTATTGCAGGAGTATCGTATGAACTGGAGCTAAAAGGGAGTGGATCTCTGGATTCCAGCTTTAATGGAAGGTCTATTATTACATTGACAGCCTTGCCATTGTGAGATGCAGGTTCAAAATCAGATAAAGAACTGGCTATTCGAACAGCCTCTGCTTTAAGTTCTTCGCTGCTTCCCTGTGCCGTAACTCTTTTAATATCTCCTTTTTCACCAAGAATTATTTTCAAATTTATTACTGCATCTTCCTCTTTTTTGATCTTTAGCAGGACCTGGGGATCCATGTTTTTAATAAGAAAAGAGGAGATTTGATTAAGGCTGCAGTTAAAATCTTCCTTTGTACATCCTTCATAAACGGGAGGTTGATCAACTTCAGTAACCTGCATAATTACAAAGTCCTGAGCTTTAACTTCTAAAGAAAATAAACTAACAATAAGAAACAGAGCGAAAAAGGAATACTTCATTTGAGGAAATTAAAGGTTGAATGCCATTCTATGTTTTATAGGGACAGGTTTCCCACCGCGTTTCCCAGGTTCCATTTTTGGCATTAACTTTAAAACTCTTATTACTTCTTCATTTATTTGTTTGGCAGGGCCTTCGGCAGATACTTTTGTAACTCCTCCTGTTTCATCTATTGTGAAAGCAACAGTTGTAGCGCCCCTTACTATATTTCCTTTGGAATCTTTAGGATACTTAAAGTTGTTCTTTAGATGAACATTCATTTGCTGGTTAAAACAATCTTTCGAAGAGAGTTTTGATTTTTCACACCCGGGCCAAACCGGAGCGATTTCTCTTGTGGAAACAGAATTTCCATCCACTTTCACGCCTTCCTGGGCCTGAAAAATTCCGGTGGATAAAAACAGGGCGAATAGCAGAAACAGATTTTTCATAGTGTAGGTTTAAACGGCAACTTTTGCTTTAATAGCCGGATGTGGGTCATAATTTTCAAGGGTAAAATCCTCAAATTCGAAATTGAAGATATCTTTTATTTCCGGATTCAGCTTCATAACCGGCAAAGGTTTTGGCTCCCGCGAAAGTAAAAGTTCTACCTGCTCAAAATGATTGTTATAAATATGAGCATCCCCGAAGGTATGGATAAAATCGCCGGGTTCGTAATCACAAACCTGTGCAACCATAAGGTTCAAAAGGGCGTAGGAGGCAATATTAAACGGAACCCCTAAAAATATATCGGCACTGCGCTGGTAAAGCTGCAAAGATAATTTAGGGCGTGCCTCGGGTCCTGATTCGGGAGAAGGCGGGCTCACATAGAACTGAAAAAAGGCGTGGCAGGGTGGAAGTGCTGCCTTATTGTTGGCTACATTTTCTGAAAAAGATTTGGAAGTATCGGGCAGTACTGATGGGTTCCAGGCAGAAACCAGCATACGGCGACTGTTGGGATTATTTTTTAAAGTGTCTATGATCTCTTTTATCTGGTCGATCTCATCGCCATTCCAGTTTCTCCACTGCCGGCCATATACAGGACCAAGATCTCCATTTTCATCTGCCCACTCATTCCAGATCCGCACTCCGTTCTCCTGAAGATAATTGATGTTGGTATCACCTTTTAAAAACCACAGCAGCTCATAAATAATAGATTTTAAGTGTAATTTTTTTGTGGTCACCATTGGGAACCCTTCACTTAAATCAAATCTCATCTGGTATCCAAAAACGCTCTTTGTTCCGGTGCCTGTGCGGTCTCCTTTTTGTGAGCCGTTTTCTAAAACGTGGCGGAGTAAATCGTGGTATTGTTTCATGAGGATATTAGAAAATTAAGTGCTTAAAAATACAAAACCTCATCTTCCGGAGGTAAATACAACTGGAATAATTATTATTAGTTATTAACCACTAAAGTGCCGTAGAATAAGCCTTTGCGACCGATAAAGATTTGTTAATTAACTTTTCTTAAGGAGCCCAATGGTTTTAAATATCTTAAAATAGCTAAAGACGCAAATTTCTAATTAAAACCAAAAAGAAAATGAAGAAGAAATTTTTTACAGGCCTTTTGTTCTTGACAAGCACATTAGTGCTGCAGGCTCAGAATCCTGAAGCAAATGACATTAACTATTGGACAGACTCTGTTATAACCCCTCAGTTTTTTATAGCTGTTATTGCAGGTGTATTATTAGCAATGGGATTTCAGTTTATATTAACTGCTCTTTCCGTTGCCCTTGGTATAACAGCAGTGGGGGATTTAAAGGAGAGTTACGTAAAAGGAAAATACCATCCAAACAGGAAGGATAATCTTCATGACTTCGATAATGATGTGACAGATAATGATGATGACGATGATGATGGAATGGATACCGGTACTATGATTACCACAGGATTTGGTATATGGAGCGTAATTACTGTAGGATTATCTTTATTTGGAGCTACCGCTCTTGCTATCAATCTTGCATTAATTTCAAGTACTATAATAAGTATAACTCTTGGCCTGGTAATATGGGCTACATTTTTTATTCTTGTATTCTATCTTGAAAGTAAAGTGGTTAACTCTGTAATAGGTGGTTTGATCAATACCGCAACTTCGGGATTAAGAGCTTCGGGAGAAGCAGTGAAGAGTATGTTCACGCCTTCAAAAGAAACTCAGTTAAAGAATGTGGCTGAAGATACAGTAGATAAAATTCGTAAGGATTTTTCTGCAAGTTTTGATCCTCATGTGATCAATGATGCAATTGATGAGTTTTTTACAAGAGTTGATAAAACTGTTCCCGATTATGAAAAGGTAAAAAATGATATTAGAAAAATCGTGGAGGAATCTGATGAAAGAAGTGAAAAAATTCAGGAGCAACACGATAATCGACAGGAAAAGATCCAGGAGAAATCTGACAAGAGACAGGAAAAGATTGCTGATAAAAAAGGCGGTGGTGGAAGTCCGGCGAAATGGATGGCCATTAACAATGTCCTGTCTAATGCAATTTCTGAAGGATCTGATAACGGAGACAGCCAGGGTCAAGGAAAAGTAGAGCAGTTAAAAAGACTTCAGAAGGAATTAAAAGCTGCATATGATGAAGGTAATACCAACGAAGAAAGAGTTGAAAAAGCTGTAGCCAAACTAACCTCTGCAGAAGAAGAGCAAGTACATGGTTATATTGAAAAAATAAAAGGAGTTTTATCCAGTGCTACACCAAATGATATGGACAGCTCACAGGTACAGGATAAGATTATGCAGGTTGTGAAGAATCCAACAGTTGAAGGTCCTAAACTGGCCGGTAAATTGGGGGATCTTGACAGAAAAACTATTATTGATGTGCTTTCCAAAAATACAGCTTTAGACAGAAAACAGCTTGAAAAATATGCCGATCAAATTGAACAGGTAATAAACAAGATAAAAAGTACGTTGGGTGGAGGAATCTCTACCGGAGATACAGATTTTAGTGATCTTAAACTGAAGCTTGAAAAGCAGATATACAAATTCATGAACGGAAGCGGTGGTGGATCTGGTGTGGACTTTTCTTCTTTAACCGGTTTCTTCCAGAGCAAGATGGATAATCAGAAAGACTCCCTTAAGAGTATTAAGAGAAATCTTTCGAATATGGACAGAGAATCTATTGTTGCGGTGGTAACCAATAATACGAGTATCGACCGGAATGATATTGATAAAGTAGTTCAGTCTTATGAAGATGCCAAAAACAATGTTCTTAAGAAGGTTAACGATATTGAAAATGAGGCTAACCGAAGAGTAGAAAATCTTAAGAGAAAAGCTATTATCCATGCGGAAAATACCAGAAAAAATGCCGCAGCTGCAGCCTGGTGGGTTGTAATTAGTGCTGTGCTTTCTGCAGGAGCCGCCATTGGTGGTAGTTTATTAGCACTTGCTTAAAAGCTGAAAATTTAAAATTTAAAAAGCCTTTCCGACTTGGAAAGGCTTTTTAAATATTGTTCAAAGTTCAAAGTTCAAAGTTCAAAAAATCTCTTCTCTCTTCTTGGTTCTTTGTTCTTGTGTTTTAATCTTTGGCTCTTTATTCTAAAGAATTGAATTTACTCAAATCAACACTTTATACTTTCCACTCTCCACCACTTTTCTCTCTTCTCTCTTCTCTCTTCTCTCTGCTCTTAACTCTGATTCTTTTTAGATTTCAACTTCTAACTCCTAACTCCTAACTCTTAACTCCTAACTCTTAACTACTCTACCCAATGATCATTCCGGCGATAGTAGCAGAAAGGAGGGAAGCAATAGTTCCTCCTATAAGAGCTTTCATTCCAAATTCCGATAAGGTTTTTCTTTTCCCGGGAGCAAGGGATCCAATTCCGCCTATTTGTATTCCTATAGAGGCAAAATTCGCGAATCCGCAAAGCATATAGGTAGCCATAATTACCGATTTTTCATAATTGAGGCTAATCGCACTTGCAGCATTTTTAAGTTCTGCCAGCTGGATATAACCCACAAATTCACTTGCCACCAGCTTAATTCCCAGCAACTGTCCCATCAGCATCATATCCTCTCTTGCAACTCCTATCAACCACATGAGTGGTGCAAAGATGATCCCTAAAATCGCTTCTAGGGAAACTTTAGAGTAGGGAGTATATTCTGCCATTAAAGCATTTAAAGTGGTAAGATTTCCTACCCATCCAAGAATGTAATTGATCATAGCAATAAATGCAATAAACACCAGCAACATTGCAGCCACATTCGCAGCAAGTTTTAAACCTTCAGTGGTTCCATTAGCAATGGCATCCAGAATATTTGATCCAATTTTTTCTGAAGAGATCTCTACATTGGTATTAATAGGTTCCTGTTGAGGATATAATAATTTTGAAACTACAATTGCTCCCGGTGCCGCCATTACAGATGCAGCCAGTAAATGTTTTGCAAACTGCAGTCGTAGTTCAGGGTCACTTCCTCCCAAAAATCCTATATAGGCTGCAAGAACTCCTCCGGCAACTGTCGCCATTCCACCGATCATGACCAGCAGAATTTCAGAACGTGTCATTCTTTCCAGATAAGCTTTAATAAGCAGTGGAGCTTCAGTTTGACCAAGGAAAATATTTCCGGCAACGCTAAGGCTTTCTGCGCCCGATATTCCCATTAATTTGGTAAGTACCCATGCCATTCCCCGAACCACAATCTGCACAACGCCCAGATAAAACAAAACAGATGTAAGGGCAGAGAAAAAGATGATAGTGGGTAGAACCTGGAATAGAAAAATGAATCCGAAGGAATCCACGTTCATCATCCCTCCCAAAAGGAATTCACTTCCTGCACGGGTAAAATCCAGGATAAGGACAAAAAGCTGCCCTACAAACTCAAAAATATTTTTTATAAAAGTAACTTTAAGCACACCTATTGCCAGGAGTAGCTGGGCTGCAAGTCCTACGCCAATAGTTTTCCAGTTTATGGCTTTTCTGTTACTACTAAAGAAGTAAGCGAGCAGCAGCAGGCAAAGCATTCCAAGAACACCCCTCCAGACACTTGTAATAGTTATTCCTTCACTGGGCTTAATTTCTTTAATACCAGCAGGAATTACTTCTTCTATTTCCTGTGGGGTTTCATCAAAAAGATAAGCGCCATTTTCATCGGTTAATAAAAGATTTTCTTCAGAAAGTTCAGAGATTCTGTACTTTTTAATAGAATCTGCAGGGATATCAAAAAAGAATACCAGCATGCTGTTCTGGTAAAGGTAATCTCCTTCAGCCCTGGCAGAATCCCCTTGTGATGAGCGAATTAGAAAACGGCCATCGTCTCCCAGCAGGAGTTGGTCGTTAAAAGTAAAATCTTGTTGAAGTTGAGTAGTTCCTTCCGCAGAGATAAATGTCCAGTTTTTGGTAACACTCTGGGAAAAAACAGTAAAAAATCCGAATAAGAAAAAGAACAGGCAACAAAAGAATTTGTTCATAGGGTAAAAAACTTATTTTCTTTTAGAAATTTCATCCCTAAGCCTTGCCGCTTTCTCGTAATCTTCATTTTTTACGGCTTGTGAAAGTAAAGTTTCCAGTTCGTCTAAAGACATTTTTTTATAATCAGATTTTCCTGTCTCTACATTTTCAGGTAGAATTTCCTCAACAGCTTCTTCCTCTTTAATAGAAGGTTTTACGACATTGCCCGCCTCTCCTTTCAAATAAACACCGGCTTTGTCAAGAATATTTTTATAAGTGAAAATAGGAGCGTTAAAACGCAGTGCAAGAGCAATGGC
>CAZXEY010000111.1:0-9877 GCA_964639695.1 uncultured Antarcticibacterium sp.
ATTAGCCACTTTTGGCCTTCCAAAGCGAAGATACACAGGTCCTTTATGTTCAGCAATAGCTAAAGTTGCCGCTTTGGTTTGATTAAAGTCACAGGTGTTAATTACCGTCATTCCCGGGAGCATCTTCATTAACCCAATGTCTTCCAAAATTTGGTGAGTAGCACCGTCTTCTCCTAAGGTAACCCCCGCGTGAGAAGCACATATTTTTACATTTTTATCTGAGTAGGCGACACTCTGGCGAATTTGATCGTACACTCTTCCGGTTGAAAAATTTGCAAAAGTTCCCGTAAAAGGAATTTTTCCACCAATGGTCATACCGGCTGCTATTCCAATCATATTAGCTTCTGCAATTCCTATCTGGAAAAATCTTTCGGGATGATTTTCTTTAAATTCATCCATTTTTAAAGATCCGGTAAGATCGGCACAAAGGGCAACTACATTTTCGTTCTTCTTACCCAATTCGGCCAGACCAACTCCAAACCCTGATCTTGTATCTTTATTTCCTGTATTTGTATATTTTTTCATTTTTAATTTTGTCAAGTTAATTCCAGATTAATAGTCACCTAATGTTTCAGGGTTTTGTGCGAGTGCTTTCTCGAGTTGCTCATCGTTTGGAGCCACACCGTGCCATTTGTGGGTATGCATCATAAAATCTACTCCGTTACCCATAATTGTGGTCATTAAGATACAAACGGGTTTTCCTTTCCCACTTCGCTCTTTTGCTTCATTTAATCCCTCAATAACTTTAGAAATATTATTTCCTTCTTCAATTTCTATAACTTCCCATCCAAAAGCTTCAAATTTTGCTCTTAAATTTCCAAGGGGTAACACGTTTTCTGTAGTTCCGTCTATTTGTTGCCCGTTTAGATCTACGGTAGAAATTAGATTGTCCACATTGTTAGCTGCTGCATACATTATCGCTTCCCAATTCTGGCCTTCCTGTAACTCACCGTCACCGTGAAGAGAATAAACAAGGTGTAAATCCTTATTTAATTTTTTTGTTAAAGCCGCACCAATGGCAACACTCATTCCCTGTCCTAAGGATCCCGAAGCTACTCTTACTCCGGGAAGGCCTTCGTGAGTAGTGGGATGACCCTGTAACCTTGAATTTATTAATCTGAAGGTATTTAATTCCTCAACAGGAAAGTATCCGCTTCTTGCCAAAACACTATAGAAAACAGGGGAAATATGGCCGTTCGATAGGAAGAAAAGATCTTCTCCTTCCCCGTTCATATTGAAGTTACTGTTA
Source organism: uncultured Antarcticibacterium sp. (assembly GCA_964639695.1). GTDB lineage: Bacteria > Bacteroidota > Bacteroidia > Flavobacteriales > Flavobacteriaceae > Gillisia. The sequence goes on from CAZXEY010000111.1 coordinate 1,250, forward strand.
TGTTTCATCACCTCCTGGTACAATGCAGTAAAAAACTCTGTACAGCCTAAGGAACCTCCGGGATGCCCCGAATTTACTTTGTGAACCTGTCGTAAAATATCTCTTCTTACCTGGCTTACAAAATCTTCTAATTGTTTAATTTCTGGCATGATTGCGTTATTAATTTTAATGTAGCAAAAATAAGTCTTTATAACCGGACACCAAAGTTAGAATGGTTCAGTTATCAACCTTTTACAGGATTTAGCTAACAATTTTAAATTAGCCTTTTCTATTATTTGGTTTTTAGTTAAGTATCTTTGCACCCATTTAAAATATACTATGAAGTTTGATCTTTTAACTACCGATCCCGGAAGTAAAGCAAGAGCAGGAAAAATTACAACAGATCACGGTACTATTGAAACGCCAATTTTTATGCCTGTGGGTACAGTAGGTTCTGTAAAAGGGGTTCATCAAAGGGAATTGAAGGAAGAAATAAATCCTGATATTATTTTAGGAAATACTTATCATCTTTATTTAAGGCCTCAAACCGAAATTCTTGAGAAGGCAGGTGGGTTGCATAAATTTATAAACTGGGATAGAAATATTCTTACCGATAGTGGAGGATATCAGGTCTATTCCCTTTCAGACCGAAGAAAGATAAGGGAAGAAGGAGTGAAATTTAAATCTCACATTGATGGATCCTACCATACTTTCACTCCAGAGAATGTAATGGAAATTCAAAGGATTATTGGTGCCGATATTATTATGGCTTTTGATGAATGTACGCCCTATCCTTGTGATTATAAGTATGCTAAAAGATCTATGCATATGACTCACAGGTGGCTTGAAAGGTGTATAACCCATCTGGAAAAATTACCTTTTAATTATGGGTATAGCCAGGCTTTTTTTCCGATTGTTCAAGGCTCAACTTATAAAGATCTTCGGAAAGAGTCTGCAGAATATATAGCTTCTGTTGGAGCAGAAGGAAATGCAATAGGTGGATTATCTGTTGGAGAACCGGCTGAAGAAATGTATGCAATGACAGAAGTGGTTACCGAAATTCTTCCGGTAGATAAGCCACGGTATTTAATGGGTGTAGGCACGCCAATTAATATTTTAGAGAATATTGCTTTGGGAATAGATATGTTTGACTGCGTGATGCCAACAAGAAATGCCCGTAACGGTATGCTTTTTACAGCTCATGGCACTATTAATATCAAGAATAAAAAATGGGAAGACGATTTCTCTCCCATAGACGAAACCGCTATTACCTGGGTGGATATCGAATATTCAAAAGCTTATTTGAAACATCTTTTTTCTGTGAATGAAATGTTAGGCAAACAAATTGCTACTATTCATAATCTCGGCTTTTACCTTTGGTTGGTTCGTGAAGCCAGAAAACATATATTAGCCGGAGATTTTTCTTCATGGAAAAACATGATGGTTCAGCAAATGGATAAGAGGTTATAAATTGAAAATACTTGACTGGTACATATTAAAGCGATACTTAGGAACTTTTATCCTAATGTTGATCTTATTTATACCAATTGGAATAACCGTAAATCTTGCTGAAAAAATCGGGAAGATCCTGGAAAATGAAGTTCCTCTTATTGAGGTGTTGAGGTACTACTGGAACTTTACAATCTATTTTACCAATCTTCTATTCCCTCTGTTTTTATTCCTTTCGGTTATTTGGTTCACTTCAAAACTTGCTAATAATACCGAAATTATTGCCTTTTTAAGTAGTGGAGTTTCTTTCTCAAGATTTTTACGTCCATATCTTATAGGTGCCGCAATCATTTGTATAGGAGCCTTATTTTTAAGTATGTCTTTGGCGCCCCAAGCCAGCAGGGGATTTAACGAATTTAAATTTAAATATCTCAAGAAAGGGGTAGAGTTACAGGAAACGAATGATGTTTACAGGAAAATCAATGATTCAGAATACATTTATGCCAGCAACTTCCAGCCTGCAAGTAAGTCGGCAAGGAATTTCACCTTAGAACATTTTGAAGGTAATAAGCTTAAGTTCAAATTAAGCGCTTCAAGATTGGAGTATGTAGATTCAACAGGTACTTACGATCTAACTAATGTTGATAAAAGGATCATTGGTGAGCAGGGAGACCAGATATTTCACGAAAGAAAACTGGATACCGTTCTACCTTTTGAATTTGATGAATTAACCCCGGTATCTTACATAGCTGAAACATTAACCTTTACAGAGCTCAATAGGTTTATTGATCAGGAAAGAAGAAGAGGCTCAGGGAATTTGAACAGGTACCTTGTCGTTGCTCATAAACGGTGGAGCCTACCCGTTTCAGCTTTTATTTTAACTATTATTGCCGTTGCTGTTTCTTCTATGAAAAGAAGAGGGGGGATGGGCGTGAACCTGGCTGTGGGAATCACCCTGGCTTTTGTTTTCATATTTTTTGACAAGGTTTTTGGGACCATTGCAGAGCAATCTACCTTTTCACCTATTATTGCGGTTTGGTTTCCTAACGTAACTTTTGGTATCCTTGCGATCTACCTTTTAATTAATGCTAAACGATAAAGTAAAAAGCTACCTGCATTTTCACGTTATCGTGTTTATTTGGGGATTCACTGCTGTTCTAGGTGCTTTGATTTCACTGGATGCTGTTCCATTAGTTTGGTACCGAATGGTTTTAGCGACCGGATTTATCTTTTTGTGGATCTGGTGGAAGAAAAAAAGTTTAAGAGTTCCTCCTAAAAAGTTGCTGCTATTACTTGTAGCCGGAGTTATTATTGCCTTGCACTGGCTAACTTTTTTTGGTGCGATAAAGGTTTCTAATGTTTCCATTACACTTGCCCTTCTCTCCACTGGAGCTTTTTTTACGTCGATTCTCGAGCCGGTTTTCTACAATAGAAAATTTGTAGGGTATGAAATTATTTTTGGATTAGTTGTAATGGCAGGCCTTTTTATAATCTTTCAGGTAGAGACAGATTATACAATGGGAATTATTTTGGCTCTAATATCCGCATTCCTTTCTGCAGTATTCACTTTAATAAATGGTAAATTAATACAACATGCCGCCCCTTCAGTTATTTCCTTTTATGAATTGACAACAGGAGTAGCAGCAATAACTTTATATTTAATAATAATGACGGTCATTAGCGGGGGAACTTCAGGTTTTACCACCGGATTTTTTACACTATCCACTCAGGATTGGATAAATCTTCTAATACTGGCATCGGTATGTACTGCTTACGCTTTTATTTCGGCTGTAGCTGTCATGAAACATTTAAGTCCTTACACGATAATGTTAACTACTAATCTTGAGCCGGTATATGGAATTGTACTTGCTTTTATGGTCTTTGGAAGTAAAGAGGAAATGCAACCACAATTTTATTATGGGGCGGCGATAATCCTTACTACCGTTATCCTTAACGGATATTTGAAAACAAAAAGAAAAATTTATAAGACAACTTAAGAACTCTTCCTTTTAAAGTTTGTTATATTTGTAGCCTAACGAAAACAGATAACTTCACATGGAATATTTAGATTTTGAATCACCCATTAAAGAGTTAGAAGAACAATATCAGAAAGCCTGTAACATAGGTTCTGAAAGTAATGTAGATGTTACTGCTACCTGCCGGCAAATTGAAAAGAAACTAGCCGAAACTAAGAAAGAAATATATAAAAATCTTACCGCCTGGCAACGTGTACAGTTGTCCCGACATCCAAACAGGCCTTATACTTTAGATTATTTTAAAGCAATATGTGGAAGTACTTTTCTTGAATTGCATGGGGATCGCAATGTAAAGGATGATAAAGCAATGATTGGTGGTCTTGGAAAAATTGGTGATCAAAGCTTTATGCTAATTGGTCAGCAAAAGGGATATAATACAAAGACCCGCCAGTATCGAAATTTTGGAATGGCAAATCCTGAAGGTTATAGAAAAGCTTTGCGCCTAATGAAATCTGCCGAAAAATTTGGTATTCCTGTAGTTACCTTTATTGATACTCCGGGAGCTTATCCGGGATTGGAGGCAGAGGAAAGAGGCCAGGGGGAGGCTATTGCCAGGAATATTCTTGAAATGACACGGCTCAAAGTGCCAATCATTGTGGTTATAATTGGAGAAGGTGCCAGCGGTGGAGCGTTAGGAATAGGAGTAGGAGATAAAGTATTAATGTTGGAGAATACCTGGTATTCGGTTATATCTCCCGAATCTTGTTCATCAATTTTATGGAGAAGCTGGGAATATAAAGAAGTAGCTGCTGAGGCTTTAAAGCTTACAGCCAAGGATATGAAAAAGCAAAGATTAATTGACGAGATTGTAAAGGAACCGGTTGGTGGAGCACACAGTAATCGGGAGGAAACTTTTGAAACTGTAAAAAGTGCCATTTTATCGGCTTATGATGAATTTAAAAACTTATCACCAAAAGATCTTATAAATCAAAGGATGGAAAAATATTCCAACATGGGAGTTTTTAAATCGTAATGCTTTATTTATAACACTTACGAAAATATCCGAGGTGACTGCTTCGGATTTTTTTGGCCTAATTAACAAAATATTGAAGTTGTTAACAGGTAATTGTTCATTATCGGTTCATGAAGAATACGGTATTTCTTTAAGATTGTCTTAACAATTTTTTTACATTCGTAAAATGGAAAAAGTCACTGCCCCCCAAAATATTAGATATGGATCAGGTAACGTAGTTACCCTGGAAAAAGGAAAAATACCGCCTCAAGCTGTTGATTTAGAGGAAGTTGTACTTGGGGCCATGATGATCGACAAAAAAGGTGTTGATGAAATTATTGATATTTTACATGCCGATGTATTTTATAAAATAGCACATCAATTTATTTTTGAGGCTATATATAAGTTGTTTGAAAACACAGAAGCAATTGACTTATTAACCGTTTCTAACCAATTAAGAAAGGACGGTAGACTTGATAAAATAGGAGGTGAATATTACCTTATTCAACTAACCCAAAAAGTATCATCTTCTGCTCATATTGAATTTCACGCCCGTATCATTCTTCAAAAATATATACAGCGAAGTTTAATTAAAATATCCAATGAAATTATTGAAGATTCTTACGATGAGTCGACAGATGTTTTTGATCTTTTAGATGCAGCAGAAACAAAACTGTATGAAGTTACCCAGGGTAACATCAAAAGATCTACAGAAACGGCGCACAGTCTTGTAATCCAGGCAAAAAACAGGATCCAGGAAATTTCCAATAAGGAAGGATTAAGTGGAGTACCTTCCGGTTTTGACAGACTGGATAAATTAACCTCAGGATGGCAGCCGAGTGATCTCATAATTATTGCTGCAAGACCGGGTATGGGTAAAACGGCCTTGACTTTATCTATGGCCAGAAATATTGCTGTGGGTAACAATATACCCGTCGCCTTTTTCTCCTTAGAGATGTCTGCAGTACAGTTAATAACGCGTTTAATTTCTTCAGAAACAGGTTTGTCTTCAGAAAAATTAAGAACAGGAAATCTTGAGACTCACGAATGGGAGCAGTTGAACGTGAAGGTAAAGGATCTTGAGAAAGCTCCGCTTTTTATTGACGATACTCCCTCTTTATCGATTTTCGATTTAAGAGCAAAAGCCAGGAGATTATCCTCACAGTTTGGAATTAAAATGATCGTAGTGGATTACCTCCAGTTAATGACTGCAGGAAGTTCAGGTAAAGGAGGTAATAGGGAACAGGAAATTTCTACTATTTCCCGAAACCTTAAAGCATTGGCAAAAGAATTAAACATCCCTGTAATTGCTCTTTCACAGCTGTCCAGAGCTGTTGAAACGAGAGGTGGCAGTAAAAGGCCTTTATTAAGTGACTTGAGGGAATCTGGAGCTATTGAGCAGGATGCAGATATTGTATCTTTTATTTACAGGCCCGAGTATTATAAGATTGACGAATGGGATGATGAAGAGCGCTCTCCAACGGCTGGACAGGGAGAATTTATTGTAGCAAAACACCGTAATGGTGGTTTAGAAAATATTCGGTTAAAGTTTATTGGTCATCTCGGTAAATTCGATAACTTAGATGAATTCGATTCACCTTTTGAATTCCATTCTAAAATGAATGAAGCAGCAGGCGAAGACTCCTTCAGGACTTCACCTTTACCTAATCCAAGCCCAAATGAAGCTTTTGGAAGCACAATGAATGATGATTACAACGATGATGATGACAATGATGTACCTTTTTAATTATAATAATACTGTAGAAAAAGATCCATTTGGAATAAAAACCGGTTATAAAAAATTCAACAAAAAGAGCATTCGGCCGGTCCTTATGCTCTTTTTGTTTTTGACCTTTTTCATATCCCGCGCCTCTTCGATCTTAATTCCTATGGACGCCACAGGCCAAACAAGCCATTTAAAAGCCTATGGGATTACTTATTACGCATTAGAGAATAATCTAAATGTTCAATGGCTTTTAAATTATCGCGGTGGTTCCTTTTTAATATCTGATACCGAAGAACTGAGGAAAGAATGTAAAATTAGGGGAGTTTCTTTTGAAATTATAAGCGATAGTAAGGCTGCAGCGATATTGGAGGAAATAAGCAGTCCTTCAAAAAATATGGAATCGGTAGTACTGGAAAAAGCACCTAAAATTGCCGTATATGCCCCACAGGGAAATAAACCCTGGGATGATGCTGTGACGATGGCACTATCTTATGCGGAGATTCCTTACGAAACAATTTATGATGAAGAGGTTATGGGAGACGCATTACTTCTATATGATTGGCTGCATTTGCATCACGAAGATTTTACCGGCCAATATGGAAAGTTTTACCGCAATTATAGAACTACTCCCTGGTACATTCAGGAAAAAGCAGAAGCGGAAGCTTTGGCAACAAAATTAGGATTTGATAAGGTTTCTGAAGAGAAACTTGCTGTAGCGATAAAAATTCGGGATTATGTTATTGGAGGAGGTTTTATGTTTGCTATGTGCAGCGCTACAGATAGTTTTGATATAGCGCTTGCTGCAGAAGGGGTTGATATTGCAGAGCCTATGTTTGATGGTGATCCAAGTGAGCCCGGATATCAGTCTAAAATAGATTTTGCAAAAACGTTTGCCTTTAAAGATTTTATCCTGGAAAGGGATCCTATGGTTTATGAATTTTCGTCAATTGATATGACTAATAAAAGGAATGTCGATATGCAGGGCGATTATTTTACCCTAATGGAATTTTCGGCAAAATGGGATCCGGTACCCACTATGCTTAATCAAAATCACACGGTTTTGGTGAAAGGTTTCATGGGCCAAACTACTGCTTTTGATCCTTCGGTGCTGAAGCCTACAGTTCTTGTGTTAGCTGAAAATAAACTAAATGGGGAAGCCAGGTATATCCACGGCATTAAAGGGAAGGGATTCTTTACATTTTATGCCGGTCACGATCCCGAAGATTATCAGCATAGGGTAGGGGATCCAAAAACCGAACTGGAATTGCATCCTACTTCTCCGGGATATCGCCTTATCCTTAACAATGTTCTTTTTCCTGCCGCTAAAAAGAAAAAGCAGAAAACCTAAATTATAACCGTGATAATAGACGGGCATCAGCATTTTTGGAAATATGATAAGCAGCGGTATGGTTGGGTAGATGATTCTAGGTTTGTTATACAAAAGAATTTTTTTCCAAAGGATCTCAAAACAATTTTACACAAACATAATTTTGGCGGTTTTGTTGCACTCCAGGCAGATCAATCCTTACAGAACAGAATTTCTTTTAAATCTCGCCTCAAAATATGATTTTATAAGGGGTGTCGTTGGCTGGGTAGATCTTTCTTCAGAAGATATTGAGAGCAATATTTCAAAATTAATAGTTCATTCTAAATTTCGGGGAGTGCGACATACCCATTATGATGAAAAGGGAGAATTTATGCAGGATGAGAATAAATTTTATACACTAAAAGATTCTTTATTTTAAACTTCGGAAAATTGGAAAAGATATATCAGAAGGAATTAATACTAAAAAAGAAATCGCGGGGATTTCACGTGGTAACCGAGGAAATCCTATCCGGTTTTCCTGAAATATCAAATTTGGAGATGGGAATTCTTACAGTCTTCATCAAACATACATCGGCAGGTTTATCTATTAATGAAAATGCAGATCCTACTGTAAGGGAAGATTTTGAAAGCCATATCAACAAACTTGTTCCCGAAAATCAGCCATATTACAAACATACGCTGGAAGGGCCCGACGATATGCCTGCACACATAAAAGCATCACTTATGGGCAGTTCTATCCAAGTCCCTATTACCAATGGACGTTTAAACCTTGGGACCTGGCAGGGAATATATTTGTGTGAACATAGAAACAATGCTTCAGGAAGAAGAATAGTCCTTACTGCCCTTGGAAAATAAAAAATCCCGCCGAAGCGGGATTCTATATAAGAACGGATAATCGATTTTTATTTATTTACTTTATCAACGATAGCTTTAAACGCTTCAGGATGATTCATTGCAAGATCGGCTAAAACTTTTCTGTTTAAGTCGATGTTAGCTGCTTTTAATCCTCCCATAAACTGCGAATAAGACATTCCGCTTAATCTTGCACCTGCATTAATACGGGTGATCCATAAAGAACGGAAGTTTCTTTTCTTGGTTTTACGATCTCTGTAAGCATATAACATTGCTTTATCAACCGCGTTTTTTGCTACTGTCCAAA
>CAZXEY010000112.1:0-9855 GCA_964639695.1 uncultured Antarcticibacterium sp.
AGCATCGGCATCCTTGATCCTTTTCAGGATCTCATCGCGGGATTCAGGGTAATCTGTATAATTATCAATTTCCTGCTCACTGTAATTCTGTAGCTCCTCAATAGCTTCAGGTTTTAATTTTGTCTTGTCTACACAAACGATCTTCTCGAATTTCATTAAGAATTTATATTTGAAAAATTTCTGGTTATAGTTTTAGAAAACCAACGGAATTCATTGCACTCGGGATTTTTACCTTGAATTTTAAACTTTGAACCTTGAACCTATTAGAGTGGAATATTTCCATGCTTCCTGTCTGCTCTTAAAACTGTTTTATTCTCCAGCATGCTAAAAGCCTTCAGCAGCTTTCTGCGAGTATCCCTTGGCATTATAACTTCATCAATAAATCCGCGGCGTGCAGCTTCAAATGGATTGGCAAATTTTTCGGCATATTCTGCTTCCTTTTCAGAAAGTTTTAGCTCGGGATCGGGTGCTTCCATGATTTCTTTTCTAAAGATAATTTCAGAAGCACCTTTAGCTCCCATTACAGCAATCTCTGCAGTAGGCCAGGCATAATTTAGATCGGCACCAATATGTTTTGAGTTCATTACATCATAAGCACCACCATATGCTTTTCTGGTTATGACAGTCACTCTTGGAACCGTGGCCTCACTTAAAGCATACAAAAGCTTTGCACCGTGCAGGATGATCCCGTTCCATTCCTGATCTGTACCCGGTAAGAATCCAGGAACATCTACCAGTACTAAAAGTGGAATATTAAAACAATCGCAAAATCTTGTAAACCGTGCAGCTTTTTTAGAGGAATCCACATCCAAAACTCCAGCAAGGCTCATTGGTTGATTTGCAACAATTCCTATACTTCTTCCTCCTAACCTCGCGAATCCAACAACAATATTATCTGCATAATTTTTATGAATTTCAAAAAAGGAATCTTCATCTATAATTCCTTTAATGACCTCGTGCATATCGTAAGGTTTATTGGCACTATCTGGTACAATCCCCTCCAGAGCCTCACGCGTCTCTTCGCCAATCTCGTAAGAAAGTCTTGCAGTGGTTTGCTTGTTATTCTGCGGAAGGTAACTTAGGAGTTTCTTAATATCTTCCAGGCAGGTAATATCGTTAGCTGAAGTTAAATGAGTCACTCCCGATTTAGTTGAATGGGTGCTTGCCCCTCCCAATTCTTCAGAAGTTACTTCTTCATTGGTAACGGTTTTAACCACGTTAGGACCGGTCACGAACATATAGCTGGTATCTTCCACCATTACGGTAAAATCGGTCATAGCAGGGCTATAAACAGCTCCCCCTGCACAAGGTCCCATAATTGCAGATATTTGAGGAATCACTCCCGAGGCCTGAACATTCCTGTAAAAGATATCGGCATATCCTCCTAAAGATCTTACCCCCTCCTGGATCCTGGCACCTCCTGAATCGTTGAGTCCAATTATTGGAGCTCCCACTTTCATTGCGTGATCCATAACCTTACAGATTTTCTCTGCGTGAGTTTCAGATAAAGAACCGCCAAACACAGTGAAATCCTGAGCAAATACATAAACCAGTCTTCCATTTACAGTACCGTAACCGGTAATCACTCCATCTCCATAAATCTTCTGTTTATCCATTCCAAAATCGGTGGTACGGTGGGTTACCAAAATTCCTATTTCTTCAAAAGAACCTTCATCAAGTAAAAAATCCACCCGTTCCCGGGCTGTTAATTTCTTTTTCTCGTGTTGTTTTTCAATGCGTTTCTCACCACCTCCTAGATACGCTTCTTTTATTTTTTCCTGTAGCTTTTCTTTATTCTGGCTCATCAATATATCTCTTTATAAACCTTACTATTAATATTAATTTTGAGGTAATCTCAACTGCTTTTGGTCATGTAAATATTTCTTTAAAGCTAGTAATGCTGCAAGCTTTACCTCTTCCTCGTTTCTTTCCTTCAGCTTATCTGCCGAGTAATATTTTTTAACAAAGTGGGTGTCGAAATTTCCACTGCGGAAAGCTTCGTGTTCAAATACAAATTTTCCAAATGGCAAAGTGGTCATAATCCCTTCTACCTCATAATTATCTATTGCCTTTAGCATTAGCTGCATTGCCTCTTCCCTACTCTTTCCATAAGTAACCAATTTCGCAAGCATAGGATCATAGTAAATTGGTACTTCCATACCTTCCTCAAAACCATCATCCAGCCGTATTCCTTCACCAGATGGAGTTCTATATCTTTCCAAAATACCTACACTCGGTAAAAAATCATCTAAAGGATCTTCTGCATAAATGCGAAGTTCCAGGGCGTGGCCTTTAATTTTAAGATCTTCCTGGGTGAATTCCAGCTTCTTACCCCTTGCAACTTTTATTTGTTGCTCTACAAGGTCTAAACCTGTTATTAACTCTGTCACAGGATGCTCCACCTGTAACCGGGTATTCATTTCGAGAAAGTAAAAATTTTTATTTTCATCAAGCAAAAATTCTACAGTTCCTGCACCCACATAATCACAAGCCCTTGCAACCTTAACAGCAGCCTCACCCATTTGCTGTCTTATCTTTTCTGTAAGTACCACAGAGGGTGCTTCTTCAACCACTTTTTGATGTCTTCTTTGAATACTGCATTCTCTTTCAAAAAGATGAACTGTATTTCCATGAGTATCAGCTAAAACCTGTATCTCAATATGCCTGGGGGAGCCTATATATTTTTCAATAAAAACAGAGCCATCACCAAATGCAGACTCGGCTTCGCTAATAGCTCTTTTCATTTGGTCACCCAGTTCCTTTTCCTTTTCAACTATTCTCATTCCTTTACCTCCACCCCCGGCAGATGCCTTAATTAAAATGGGAAAACCTATTTCCTTTGCAATGGATTTGGCTTTTTCTACATCGGTAATCGCCTCATCTATTCCCGGTACCATTGGGATTCCGTAATCTTTAACTGCATCTTTTGCAGCCAACTTACTTCCCATTATTCTTATAGCTTTAGAACCCGGGCCTATCCAGGTGATACCATTCTTTTCCACGTCTTCTGCAAATTTTGCATTTTCACTTAGAAATCCGTAGCCGGGATGGATCCCGTCCACACCGAGTTCTTTTGCTATTTTAATTATTTTTTCACCTCTTAAATAAGATTCACTGGAAGGTGCTTCCCCTATACAAACTGCCTCATCGGCAAATTTTACATGAGGTGCATTACGATCTGCAACAGAAAAAACCGCTACCGTCTTAATACCCATTTTTTGAATCGTTTTCATTACCCTTAAAGCAATTTCGCCACGATTTGCTACTAATATTTTTTTCATATTCTTAAATCTTCAATCTTCCTATTATGATAAACTGTATAAACGCCAGTATTGTAGTTATTCCATCTCAATTAATAACTGATTTTTCTCCACTGTCTGGGATTTTTCTACAGAAACCGATTTTACAACTCCATCCCGGGGAGCTGTTAGGGTGTTCTCCATCTTCATTGCCTCCAGCACAAGTAAAGAATCACCCTCTTTTACCTCATCGCCTGCTTTTACAACTACATCCAATATTAAGCCCGGCATAGGAGCTTTTACACTGTTTACCTGTTGAGAAGTCCCCAGGGATAATCCCATTTCTTCTATTAAAAGGTCCAGTTCATTTGATATTTTTACGGAATAGCTTTTAGAGTTAATTTTTACAGTGTAGGTTTTATTTAAAAAGTCTGATGCTACCGTTTCCGCCTGAAAAGATCTGTGGTCTTTTAAAATGTGAAATTTATTTTTTGCCGTTTCCCTAAGATCTATATTTTCAAGATCATCTTCGTTGAACCTGAACTCCAGGGAGTTATCCACTTTTACTTTATATCGGGTTTTCATAGGTGAAAAATTGGTTTAAATAATTATAAATGCACATTGTAAATATAGGAAATCCTGATAGCAAATTCTGCGAATTCCTTAATCTTAAGAGCGAAAATCTACCTTCTAATTCAAAAAGAACAGTTTTAAAGAGAATTGTAACATAATTTCACAAGCATTTAGCAGTTATGATTTGCAAGTAGCCTTCGTTAACCTTAAATTGAAATTGAACTTTAAAAATTGAAGAAAGATGAAAAAGATAGTAATGACAGGAGTAATTGCAACTTTTTTTATGGGTGCAGGATTTGCACAGGAAATGAATGAGTTACCAAGAAATGCTTCAGATTTTATAAAACAACATTTTTCTACTGCACAGGTGGAAGAAGTGGAGAGTAATGATAAGTGGTACAATATCAATAAAAAGGAGATGTACGAGGTTGAGTTATCGGACGGTACAGAAATAGATTTTGATAGAGATGGAAATGTTACTGAAATTGAGAGTGAAACAATGATCCCGGAAGCAGCTTTGCCACAAAGTATTGTTTCTTATGTGAAAGCCAATTATTCCAACGCAAATATAACTGAGTGGGAAGTTAGTGACAATGAACACGAAATCATGCTTTCTGACGGAACAGAACTGGAATTTGATGGTAACGGAGAATTTATGAAGGAAGACTAATTATTTCCAGAATATATATAAAACGAAAAACCCGGAGATTCCGGGTTTTTCTATGTTTGAATTTTTTTAAAACTACTTGAAATCTTTAATCGCTCCGCTCAAATCAAATACCGGAACTTTATTAATTTTATTCTCAAGAATACTGCTGCCTGCAGATGACCTGTAACCTCCTGCACAATGCACAACAATGGGTTTATCTGTTGGCACTTCCCCTGCTCTTTTTCTTAATTCATTTAAAGGAATTGTTATAGCATCTTCAAAGATCTTTCCTTCCGCTACTTCCCCATTATTCCTGATATCAACAATTGTATATTTCTCCCGGTTTTCTTTAAAATCTCCAAGATCCAGTTTATTCGATCTATTGGTAACTTCAGAAGAAAGGGTAACCACACCTTTTAATTGCTTCTCATACCCGATTTTTGCAGTTCTTTCCAATATAGCATCCATATCTTCAATACTATTGATAACTAAATAAAATGGTTCTTCCGGTTCAACAATGGCTCCAAGCCAGGTTTCAAATTTATCTGCATCTGCCCTCGCCATAATGTTGATGCTGTCTGGAAGATGCCCTGCTTTATATTCAGCTTCATTTCTAACATCTATAACTGTAATTCCCTCCTTAACCTCGCAAGAATTAATTTCAACCTCCACATTATACTTGGTTTTCTGAACATTTTCAGCTCCTTTTCTATTGAGATCCACGTTAAACCCAAAATAGGATGGTATAAAAGGCTGATCTTTTAGAATTTCTTCTATGAATTCATCTTCAGTTTGCTTTTTAAATGCCCAGTTGGATTGCCTTTCGTCACCCAGCGTGCTGGATGCGGCATTGCTCATATTTTTACCGCATAATGAACCTGCACCGTGCGCGGGATAAACCAAAGCATTATCGGGTAGATCATTAAATTTTGTATTGATCGTCCTGTACATATCTTTTGCCAGTTCTACTCTTTTTGCGGTGGTGTTCCCTGCCATTTCTCTTAGATCGGGCCTTCCTACGTTACCAATAAAAAGGGTGTCACCTGTAAATAAAACTGTTTCTTCTCCTTCTGTGGCTACAAAAGTCAAACTATCAGGAGAATGACCCGGTGTATGCAGAGACCTAATGTTTATATTTCCAATTTCCAGAGAACTACCTTCATCGAAATTTTCGTGAGGGTAAGCTACTCCCACCATACTGCTAACATAAATGGTTGCTCCTGTTTGCTGATGAATTTGTAAATGCCCACTCACAAAATCGGCATGAGGATGGGTTTCAAAAACGGCAACAATCTTAGCATTCTGTTCTTCAGCATATTTATAATACTCGAAAGGATTTCGTGAGGGATCTACTAGTGCCATTTTTCCTTCGCTAACAATAGCATAGGAATAATGAGCTAATGGTTCATCTTTAAATTGTTTTATTGTCATAACTGGACCAGTTTTTTGTGTTAGATTTTAGTGTTTTTTGATGCTGTTTTTGAAAAGGAAATAATATCTGATTTTTAAAATCCTCCGGAAAATCTTCATCCCCTTCAAATCCAAGTTCTATATCTTTCCCGTCTTTCGGAAGGTATGCAGTTCCAAATAAATAATCCCAGATACTTAGGGTGAGTCCGAAATTCATACCCTGTGGATGTTCCCCCGGAAGGTTTTTGGAATGATGCCAGATGTGCATTTTTGGATTGTTAAAAATAAAACGGAAGATACCGTAGTTCCAACCCACATTCGCGTGATTTAAATGGCCCACAAAAACGGTGAACATGTGTACAACGAAGAACTCCTTTATCCCAAATCCTATCATTGCCAAAGGAATATATTGTATTGTTTTATAAATGATCGTTTCCATAAAGTGAAACCGGAATTGCGCAGCAAATCCCATCTCTTTTACGCTGTGGTGAATTTTATGAAATTCCCAAAGCCAGGGCTGTTTGTGTAATTGCCTGTGCACATTCCATTGTATGAAGTCTGCAATTACAAGCATGATAAGCAGCTGTAACCACACCGGCAAACTTTGCACCTCAACGGCAATAATGTTGGTAACTCCAAAGAGGCTCAAAAAATCATTGAATAGTTCCACCCCAATATTAGAGATGGCGTTGTAACCTATTAAGGAAAAAAGAAAAAAATTAAAGAAAATATAAAAGGTATCCAACCAAAAATCCCGGCGAAAGATCTTTTGATTTTTCCTCCAGGGAATTATAATTTCCAGGGCCCAAACTAATAGTGATAAGCCTATTAGCCAGTAAAAGTAATTTGTCCAGGTGGGGTTGGAAATTTCCTGCAACAGATAATTAAAATATCCTACAAACGAATCTTCTATGATTTCCAGGTACTTCAATGTAAAGAGAAATATTTCCACAAAAATACGCATTCATTCTTGGATGCCCAGCGACTTGATTAAAAGATCTTTCTTTCCTGTAAAACTTAAATATAAAACCTGCTTACGTCCTTCAAAGATTTTCTTTTAATATCGGGAACATAAGCCGGTTATGCAGCATAGCCAACCGGCAATAACAGAAATGGACGTTCGTGGGCTGGACGATCCAGGACTTTAGATAAAAAGTTCATCGGGCTCGGTGTATGGGTCAAGGTGACCAGTCCCGCAGCGTGAATGGCCGAAATAAGAAAACCGCAGGCAATACCTACAGATTCATTTACGTAATAATTATTACATTTTTCCCCTGTATAATCTATTTCATAGACCTTTTTAAAAACGATGATAAGCCAGGGTGCAGTTTCAAGAAAAGGTTTGTCATCATTCGTTCCTAAAGGAAGGAGATCCTCTTTCCAGCGCTCACTCATCCTAGAGCTGTAATTTTCCTTTTCTTCAATTTCTGCAGCTTCTCGAATTTGAGATTTTAATTGCTTATTGGAAACTGCACAAAAAGTCCAGGGTTGTTTATGAGCTCCCGAAGGTGCAGTAGAGGCTGCTTTTATTATATTATCAATAACCTCCCTGGCAACCGGCCTGTTTGAAAATTCCCTGACGGATCTACGTCGATCCAGCCACTGGTAATAATCCTGACTTTTGCTCAGCATTTCTTCTCCAGAAACCTCTTCACCTTTATAGGCAATATGCCTGTAACCATCAATAATTATATGATCCTGTTGATCCATAGTGTTTAAAACTTCAGACTTAATTTTTCTTTTCAAAATTCCACCAATCGGATTGGTCAAAATGTTCTCCTAATGTATAAAGTTCTCCAATCTGTGGAGAAACATATTTTTGGCCTAGCCTTTCTGCTGCTGAAACTGCTCGTTTTATAGGTTCATTCCAGGGATGAATGGAAAGTACAAATTTCCCCCAATGCACCGGAAAAAGGATTTCAGCATTTAAATCTTTTGCTGCCTGAACCGTTTCTTCAGGAGCCATATGAATTTGCGGCCAGTAAGGACTATATTGACCGCATTCCAAAAAAGCTACATCAAAACTTCCAAACCTGTCGCCTATTTCTTTAAACTGCGGACTAAATCCCGAATCTCCTCCAATGTAGATCTTATAACTCTCCCATTCCAGAGCAAAAGAAGACCAAAGCGTATTAAACCTTTTGTTAGCACGACCGGAAAAATGCCTTGAGGGTAAAGCAGTAATTTTTAGATTCTTATTCACTTTAATTGTTTCATCCCAAACCAGTTCAGTAATTATTTTACCGTTAACTCCCCAATACTCCAGATGTTCTCCCACTCCCAAAGAAGTAACAATGTTTTTTACTTTGTACTTTATTTCTTTAATAAATTTATAATCCAGATGATCATAATGATCATGTGTTAAAATTAAAAGATCAATTTCAGGAAAATCTTCAGCTGAATAAACATCAGTTCCCGGGAAGGATTTTCCGAAGAATTTAAAAGGAGAAGCATTGCCACTAAAAACAGGATCCACCAGGATGTGAAATTTTTTATAGGTAAGCAAATAGGATGAATGTCCATACCAGATTATTCCAGGTTTGGAGGGGTCAAGTTTTGAAATATCAGCCTTTACGTGTGGGAGTTCTCTGGAAGGGGTTACAGATTTTGGCCTGGTGATCATTGCCTTTAGCACCTTAACGATGGAAACATCATTGGGGCTTACTTTGGTAGGTACTGCATTATGGAATTTACCCATGCTATAATTTGCCTGCCTTACTATCCTTTTCAACCGTTCTCCTGCCGGTGCTTTTCCAAATCTCTTAAATATCATTTCTCTATTTCTTTTTGTCTTAAAATTTATAGCTAATTAAATCTTAGGCCAGAATCTTCCGGTATGTTTTTTATAATTTTTATACTCCGGAAATTTCTGCAAAAGCTTTTTCTCTTCAAAGGCAGATTTAAAATAGAAAAGGATGGCAAGAAAAAAAACTATAATGAGCTTAAAACCCGACTGAAGATACACCGCAAGAAAAAAAGTAGTAATTAAAATACCCGTGTAGATAGGATGCCTTAAAAAGGCAAAAATACCGGTCGTTACTAATTTGGAATCTTCTTTAGGAGTTGGAAATGGAGAAAGATTTTTATTAAGGTGAAACATAGAAATAAAAATAAGACCCACTCCCACTCCGGTCAGGAAAATGTAAAGCATAGGGAAATAAAATGAAAGCTTAAATTTTATAATTGGAATCTCAAAAATATAGGCTGTAAACAGTAAGATTTGCAAGCCAACAAACATTTTATCTTTTCCCGAAGTTTTCATCTTGACGATTTAACTCAATTCTTTCCAAATAATATAAATACCCATTAAAAGCACGAACCAGCCAAAGCCTTTCTTAAGCTTTTTACCGGGAATGAATTTATTTAAATAAATTCCCAGGAAAATACCAACTATAGAAATAGCTGTGAAAAGAAGAAGAAATTTCCAGTCAATGTTAAGATTTTCCACATCTCCAATAAAACCTATCAGGGATTTTACCGCAATAATAAATAATGAAGTTGCCACTGCATTTTTCATTGGAAGTTTGGCCAAAAGAACAAGAGCAGGAATAATTAAAAATCCTCCTCCCGCACCCACAACTCCGGTTAAAACACCAACAATTGCCCCTTCAATTATTATGAGAGGATAATTAAATTTCACTTCCTCCCTGTTATCATTTTTCTCCTTTGTTTCCCGGATCATGGATACAGAAGCCATGATCATAATGAAGGCAAAGAATAACATTATTCCAATGTCCCGGGTTATTTCAAATTCTGCTATTGAAAAGATATGTTCAGGAATTGCAGGTACAATATACTTTCTGGTAATGTAAACCGCTATAAATGCAGGAATGGAAAAGACTATGGCCGTTTTAAGATCTACCAGCCTTTTTTGAAAATTCTTTATAGTCCCAACCAGTGAAGTAGAACCAACAATAAAAAGGGAATAAGCTGTAGCTGTTACGGGATTAACAGATAATAGATACACCAAAATGGGAACCGAAA
>CAZXEY010000113.1:0-2083 GCA_964639695.1 uncultured Antarcticibacterium sp.
TATACTTGGTTTCGGCCATTTTAGAGGTATTAAATAGGGTTGTATATATTCAGCGCGCTAAATTACAAAGAAGAATAGAAAAAATCTTTTATTTAAGAGCGAATATTTTGGCAGGAGAACGGTCAGGGAATTAGTACTTGGGATACTTAGCCCTCAGCGTTTTCAACAAATGCTCCATTCCATTCACTTTCATTTCGGTTACCTGGTGTAACTGGTCTCCCAGTTTTCCTTCGGGAAAGCCTTTTTGTCGGTACCATATGAGGTAATATTCAGGAATATCAGATAAATACCGGTCTTTATATTTACCAAAATACATTTTGGCATGCGCCAATTCAAGAAGAGCTTTATAATCTGGTTTAATTTCCATTTTGCAAACATAGTAACATTTAGCTGTTTTTCTTCCGAAGTAAAAATTCCTGTCTTTAAATTCCCGATCGAAAAGAGTAATTTTGCCCGAGGACATAGTTATGAAATATAGTTATCAATTAAGAGTATCCCCTGAAGCTGCTGCGAAAGAAGACCTTTTGAAGAAGGAAGTAGCCCGTCATTCCAGCCTTTCCATTAAAAATATTTCCCATGTTGAAGTTCTCAAACGATCTATTGACGCAAGGCAAAAAGCCGTGAAAGTAAATCTCCAGGTAGAGGTTTACGTGGATGAGGATTATAAAAAGGAATTGTTACAGCTACCAGATTATCCTAACGTAGCAGATAAAGAAGAAGTTTTTATTATTGGAGCAGGCCCGGCCGGCTTATTTGCAGCTTTACGATGCATTGAGCTTGGGAGGAAACCTGTGATCCTGGAACGGGGGAAAGATGTAAGAAGCAGGCGCAGGGATTTAAAAGCCCTGAATATTGAGCATATTGTTAATGAAGATTCTAATTACTGTTTTGGAGAAGGTGGAGCAGGGACCTATAGTGATGGAAAGCTATACACACGATCCAAGAAGAGGGGAGATGTTAAAAAGATTCTGGAGCTCCTGGTTGGTTTTGGCGCAACAAAAGAAATACTTGTAGACGCTCATCCTCATATAGGGACCAATAAGCTTCCTGCAATTATTGCCTCCATGCGGGAGAAGATTTTAGAGCAGGGAGGAGAAGTATTTTTCAATACGCGCGTGACAGATCTTATAATTAGAAATAATAAGATAACTGCCATAAAAACATTAAAAGGAGAAATCTTTAAAACGCATCATTTAATTTTAGCAACAGGACATTCTGCACGTGATATTTTTGAAATGCTGGAAAGGCTGAAAATTAAAATTGAGGCAAAACCTTTTGCTTTGGGAGTGCGGGTGGAGCATCCCCAGCAGTTGATTGATAAAATCCAATATAAGTGCGATGACAGAGGAGAATTTCTTCCGCCTTCACCTTACAGCATAGTGAAGCAGGTAAACGGGCGTGGTATGTATTCCTTTTGTATGTGCCCCGGTGGGATTATTGCTCCCTGTGCTACAAGCCCGGGTGAGGTGGTTACCAATGGATGGTCGCCAAGTAAAAGAGACCAGGCAACCGCAAATTCTGGAATAGTGGTGGAATTAAAGATGCACGATTTTTCGGCTTATGGAGCTTCTGCGCTTGCAGGTATGAGCTTTCAAAGAAGCATTGAACAAAAAGCCTGGGAACTTGGAGGAAAGACACAGCGGGTACCCGCACAAAGATTAGTAGATTTTGTTGAAGGACGGTTATCGGGAGAGCTTCCGGAAACTTCGTATAAACCGGGAATAACTTCAGCCAGTATTAAGGAAGTTTTTCCGGAATTTATTTATAAAACCCTTCAGCAGGGATTCAGGGAATTTGGGAAAACAATGCGTGGCTATTTAACCAATGAAGCCATTATTCACGCTCCGGAATCCCGTACATCTTCACCGGTAAGGATTCCGAGAAATCACGCAACATTAGAGCATCTACAAATTGAAGGACTTTTTCCCTGTGGAGAAGGAGCAGGGTATGCAGGTGGAATTATTTCCGCAGCCATAGATGGCGAAAAATGCGCAGAAGCCTGTATAGCAAAAATGAAAGGGATCTAACAGTAATTTCCAGTTAAAGGTTAAAGTATTGATAATATAGGTGGGAAGCCCTAAAG
>CAZXEY010000113.1:2093-9193 GCA_964639695.1 uncultured Antarcticibacterium sp.
TTAATTTTAATTATATGGCAATTATAGGTTCAATTATCAAAGGTTTAATCGAGATTCGAGATAAAATGGTGTCGGAGCCAGATGCAGAGGAGGCTCAACTGGATGTCCTTAAAAAACTTCTGAATAAAGCCAGGGATACTTCCTTTGGTAAGCACTATAAATTTGAAGAAATCCTTGCTTCGAATGATCCAAAAGCTGAGTTTTCAAAAAGGGTTCCATATTTCGATTATAATAAGATCAATGATGAATGGTGGTATAAAATGCACGAAGGTGAAAATGATGTTACCTGGCCGGGAAGACCGCCCTACTTCGCCTTAAGCTCTGGTACCACCGGAAAGAGCAGCAAAAAAATCCCTGTTACTGAAGATATGGTGGAAGCTATTCGCCAAACCGGAATTAAACAGGTGGGCTCTTTAAGCAATTTTGATCTTCCTTCAGATTTTTTTGAGAGGGAGATTATGATGCTTGGAAGTTCTACAGATCTTGAAAAGGAAGGGGATCATCAGGAAGGAGAGATCAGCGGGATTTCGGCAAGTAATATCCCTTTTTGGTTCCGAAGTTATTATAAACCCGGAGAGGAAATAGCAAAAATTGAAGATTGGGACGAAAGGATCCAGAGGATAGCAGAAAATGCGAAGAATTGGGATATTGGAGCCTTAACAGGAATTCCTTCCTGGATGGAATTAATGCTTAAGAAGATCCTCGAGTATCACAAGGCCAATAATATTCATGAAATTTGGCCGAACCTGCAGGTTTACACCACGGGAGGTGTAGCTTTTGAGCCTTACGAAAAAAGTTTTAATGCCTTACTGGCTCATCCTATTACAGTAATAGATACTTATTTGGCTAGTGAAGGTTTTCTTGCTTACCAACAAAGACCAGAGACTCATGCGATGAAACTGGTTCTGGATAACGGAATTTACTTTGAGTTCGTTCCTTTTGAAGCTGAATATGTTAATGAAGATGGGTCAATTAAAGATAATTCTCCTGTAGTATCCCTGAAAGATGTAGAAGTAGAAAAAGATTATATTTTATTGATAAGTACAGTTTCTGGTGCTTGGAGATACTTAATTGGCGATACCATTAAGTTTACAGATTTAGAGAAGCACGAGATCAGGATTACGGGAAGAACTAAATTCTTTTTAAATGTAGTTGGTTCACAACTATCGGTCAATAAAATGAATGATGCTGTGAGAGAGCTGGAGGAAAAATTTGATATTGAAATTCCCGAATTTACCCTGGCAGCAATTAAAATTGACGGAGAATTCCATCATTCCTGGTATTTAGGAACTGAGACAGAAGTTTCTAATGAGGAATTGGCAGAAGCACTGGATGAGTCTTTAAAAAACGCCAATAAGAATTATGGAGTTGCCCGTTCCAAAGCTTTAAAAGGGATTAAGGTACAAACTATTTCTCCCGATCTTTTTTATGAGTGGAATGCTGTAAACAAGAAAAAGGGTGGTCAGGTTAAGATGGAAAAAGTAATGAATGAAGAAAAATTTGAACAATGGGAGGAATTTGTTAAAAAGGAGCAGGAGAAAAGAAAGTAATTAATCAAGTTCTTCTACAAGTTCTACAATTTCTTCAGGTGAAAGATATAAACGTTTGATCCTGGCCTTATACTCTTCAGAAAGGTCGGCGTGATTTAGAATAAAATCCTTAGTTGCCAGAATATATTCACCCATTCCGTGATTAACCGCGTAAACATCAGCAGCTCTTTCTGCTTTCCTTATATAATTTGGGGAAATAATATATTGCAGCCCGAACATTAGCATATTAAAACCTTTCCTGTTGCGGTAATCCATAATGTGCCCTAATTCGTGTCCTATCCAGCCAATCAAAACTTCAGAAGGTATTTCTTCCACTCCAAACCTTTCTCCTTCCAGGTCAAAGCTTTTACTGATCAAAACCTTATAGGAACGATTTTTTCTCTTTTTGAAAATTCCGCTAAGCTTTGGCTGGGCCTGCATAAAAGACTTCTGGATCTTCGATTTAAATTTGAACTCTATGGGTGTTTCCAGCAACTCGGGATAGTGGGAGAGTGCTATACGCACCTCATTTTCTATAGAAGTTGGGATAATTTTATTTGTGAATACTAGGCTGTCTTTAATTGGCATATAGGTATTACTTAAAGCTGTTTGCAGAGTTAACAGGAAAAATAGTAACGGCAATACGTTTCTAAAAAGGGAGTTTCTTGTAAAAATTTGATTACTTGAATTATGCATCTTCCTAAAGATACAACTCTGCAATATTTTTAAAAAACAATACACGTTAATAAAAACAAAAGCCCTGCACAATGTGCAAGGCTAAACTTTTAAAATACTTAAATTTATAAACTAAGCTTACGCTTGTCTTACGTTCACAGCATTCAATCCTTTTCTTCCTTCTTCAAGATCAAAAGTTACTTCGTCGTTTTCTCTAATTTCATCAACAAGTCCTTTAGCATGTACGAAATATTCTTTGTTTGATTCTTCGTCGGTAATAAATCCAAATCCTTTAGAGTCGTTAAAAAATTTGACAGTTCCTCTATTCATTATATATAATTTTAATTTGCACAAATATAAGGAAAAAATTAAAACCTGCTAAAAATTTTGATTTATTTTTTAAACATTTTAAAAAAGGCTGCTAAACTGTTGATGATTACACATCATTAAACTTAAATTTTAAATTATTACTCAAAGAAAAAGGCCGCATAAGCAGCCTTTAGTACCTATTATTATAAATTAACAATTATCCCATTATCACCTTTTGAAACCTTTGTTGAAGTTTTTGGTCGTTTTGGATTGCTTGAGCAATTTCCTGGTAACGATCTACTGTTAAACCTTCTGAATTAATTACATCTTCAATATTTGCCTGAATTTCAGGTTGCATTTTTTCTATTTTTTCAACAGCTCTTTTGTGTTTTTGGATATCTTCTTTAGACGCGTAGATGTCCTGGTTATCAAGTTTTGCCTGGTGAATCTTATTGAAAGTTCCTACATCCAGATCCTGTTCCTCTACAGCAGCAATCATTTCTTTTTGAGCTTCCTGGTTTGCCAATTGGATTCCCTGGTATGCCTGTGCAAATTTTTTCAACTCTGCATCGGTAATTTCTTTACTTTGTGAAATTTGCCGGGTAGAAGATGCTTTAGTCACCTGGGTAAATCCTGCGGAACAGATTAGCATTGTAAATATTATAGTCACAACCTTCATTTTCTTCTTCATCTTATTCATCATTTTTTGTTTAATTAATTGATCCTTTACAATCTAAGATTGAAACTGTCTAATCAAGAATACTCGCTGTTAAATGTTTGTTAGTAGCCTGTTAATTAAGAATTGCATATCTTCTTTAACCGATTAGGCCTCGTCAAGGACTGCCATTTTGTAGATGGCACAAAAATTGACTTTGTGAATTAATTAATCCTACTAAAACTTGAAAAAATTTACTTTCCTCCAAACTTCACATTCAGCAATTCTCCTTATCTGCTTTTTATTATTAGCTTTTTCCTGTGATAAAAATAATTCCAAAGATTTGGATGATGGAACTCAAACTGAAGTATCCAATGATTCTATACAGCCGCAATCTGTTAAAGTACCTGTTGAGCCTCAGGAACCGGTGCTTAAGGTTAAGTATTTACTTGATTCTCTAGAAAACGCATCCCAGGTAGACAGTTTACGTGCAAGATTTACTGAAGATCAACAGAGAACAATTTTTGCTCTTAACAGGATTGAGGCAGTTCGGGTTGGGCCGGGTAGTAATTTAATTATACCTGATACTCTAGTAACCGATTTTAATATATATGCCCCTTTTCCGAAGAATTTGGAAATAATTGATACCATTCCAAAAGCAGTTCTAATTAATCAAAGGACCCAGGCCTTTGCCTTGTATGAGAAAGGAAATCTTGTTCGATGGGGGCCGATAAGTTCAGGGAAACAATCTACTCCTACACCCAATGGTTTGCACTATGGAAATTACAAAGCAAAACATAAGATTAGTACAGTAAATGAGGATTGGAAATTACCTTATTATTTTAATTTCATGAATTTTGAAGGAGTAGGGGTTCACCAGTATTTACTGCCGGGATTTCCCGCAAGTCACGCTTGTGTTAGATTGCCTATGGAAGATGCACAATTTATTTATGACTGGGCAAAACAATGGCAGCTGGATCCTACAGGAAACAAAATTATAAAGCATGGGACACCCTTTATGGTGTTTGGGGAATATGATTATGAAAATCCATTCCCGTGGTTGAATTTGGCAAAAGACCCTGAATCTAATGAGCTAGCTACCGGGGAATTGGAAGTTCTTAAAAATTATGTTAGGGATTACTTGGAAGATGAAAGGAATTTTGTCAATCCTCCAGGAGATTCTACAGCAGTTCGTCCTATTGCCTGACATTTTTCTTATCTTTCATCATCTAAATCCAACTGCTATGAAAGATTTAATTTCAACCTGTTTCTTCGGCTTAGTATTTTTATTTTTCGGAGTTGTAAATGCCCAGGAAACCAGTTTAATGGTTCGGGTCCAGGCGAAAGACGCAAAATTTGTAGGAAGTTCTATTGGTGGAGCAAAAGTTATCGTTAAAGATGCTTTAACGGGAGAGATCCTGGCTAGTGGTATTACTGATGGAAGTACCGGCAATACCAAACTAATTATGCAGGAGCCAAAGGAAAGAGGTAAAAGTATTACCGATGCTTCCACTGCAGGATTTAATGCACAACTTAATATTGAGAAACCCACTTTTGTTACTGTTGAAGCATATGCTCCTATAAATAAGAAACAGGCCACAGTTAAATCTTCAACCCAACTTTGGATCATTCCCGGTAAAGATATTACAGGAGATGGAATCATATTAGAAGTATCCGGGTTTGTAGTTGATATTCTTTCTCCTCAAACTCACGAACGCATTGGAGCAGAAAAACAAATAGATTTAACCGCTAATGTTGTAATGATGTGTGGATGCCCGGTTACAAAAGGGGGATTGTGGGATGCTAATAAATATGAGGTAAAAGCTATAGTTAGTAAGGAAGGAAAAATTGTTTCAACCAAAGAATTGAAATCCATAGAAAAAGAAAGTACGTTTTCAACTAATCTATCCTTACCCGCCGGTAATTATGAGGTAGCCATTTATGCCTTTGATCCTGAAACAGGAAATACCGGGCTTGATAAAGTAAACATCATTGTAAATTAGAAATTATTCCTCTTCTTCTGAAGATTTATAGATTCCAATTTCTATTAATGTTTTTATAACCCCGTTGTCGTTGTTTGAATACTGGGTTTGATTTTTTGCCGCTTCTAAAATTTCTGGGTGGGCATTTTTCATGGCGTAACTATTCTCTGTATTTTGGATCATCTCGAGATCATTTAAAAAATCACCAAATACCAAAGTTTCTTCTGGAGTGATATTTAATCGTTGCTGGACCTTTTTAATCGCATTCCCCTTATTTGCAGTAACGGAAGTTATATCAAGAAAAATTTTTGCAGCGATAGCGACCCTGTATTTATCACTGAACTTTTTAAAAATTTGATAACTGTTTTCCTCTACACCATCCCAGTCAAGAAAGGTCACTTTGAGAAAAGTATCTTCCACTTTAGTAAGATCTTCTACATATGCTAATTTCCTGTAGTACTTTTTAATTTCGGTTATAAACTTCTCATTTTTACTTTCGACATATGCAGACTTCTTTCCACATAAAACAATTTGCAGGTCTTCAATTTCTCTTCCGGTGGTAATTAATTCATGAGCAGCTTCTTTTTCCAACGGATTAACATATAATTCTTCGCCTTTGTAAACTACATGAGTTCCATTTTCAGCAAAAAACAGCATCCTGTCCTTTACTTGTTCAAAGGTATGTTCAAGATTGAAAAATTGTCTTCCACTGGCAACAGCAAAAATGATCCCTTCTTCGGTTACAGATTTCTCCATTCTCCAAAACATATCATCCAGTTCATGTTTATCATTTAAGAGGGTTCCATCAAGATCTGTTACAATTAATTTTATCATAAATAAGGTAACTTGATTTTCTTTGAAAATTTATTTCAATCTAATAAAAATAAAAAAACCCCGGACTATCCGGGGTTTAGCACATAATCTTTATTTAAAAAAGTATGGCATCTAAAATTGCACTTACAATTGCCAGGATGATTGCCAGCCATAGAGATGGTAGAAATCCTACTGTATTAAAGTCCTTGCTGAATTTATCTGCAATTTCTATAATAATTGAGTTGGCAATAATTCTAATTAGTACTCCTAAACCTATAAAATAGAAAAGGCCGAGGGTGAACAAATTTAAAATAAAGGTAAGCAGCCCGCTAAAAATTCCTATAACCAAAGCGACAATTAAAGCGGTTTTAAACCCTTTCAATTCTACCTTGGACATATACTTTGCTGCGACAAGTAAAACTATTGCATCAACTATTAGGTGTACAAGCCATTCAATCATAATTTTAATTTATTGGTTAGTTTCCTAAAGATATTAAATAAAAACTACGGGAAAAAAGTATTACTTCTTTAATAGCTGGGGTTTTCCTGTAACCGGAATTTTTTCACTGCCCGAGGTAGGGTCGTGATGAGTGATTAGTTCATATATCGCTTTAAGATTTGCCAGTTTTTCGCGGGAACGAATATTTTTTTCAGCAGAATAATTATTATTGATAGCTGGAAATCCTGTATAATTTAATCCAAGATTATTTGCAATAAATATGGTACGCGGGAGATGGAAGTCCTGGGTTACTACAATGGCACTAGGAACTCCATAAACAGAGCCCGATCTATACATGCTATCATAAGTATCTATTCCTGCAGGATCTGTATAGATCTTATCATTCGGTATATGCCTTTGCAAAAGATAATTTCGCATTGCACTTACTTCGTCATAATCATCTTCCCTGTTATCTCCGCTCAAAAGGAAACGCTCCCCTTTTCCATTCCAGTAAAGTTTTAATGCAGTATCTACACGGTCCTGGAGTATTGGTGAAAGCTTACCATTAGAGTGTACACTGGCTCCTAAAATTATAATTGTGTGAGAAGGCGGAAGAGCATCCAGATTAGCTGTAATATTCGGAGTAGTTTTATATTTTATATATTCATTTACTCCAATAATAATAAAGATCCCTAAAA
>CAZXEY010000113.1:9203-9837 GCA_964639695.1 uncultured Antarcticibacterium sp.
AACGCCTGTTAAAAATAAAACTGATTTTTTTATCTTACTCATGATCTTCTAAGATCCTGTTAAACGAAAATAGTTTATTTCTAGTATCAAAAAAAAAATAGAGCAGAGATTTAAAAAGTCCTGTATTGAATAAATAGAAATTATAGAAGCCTGTGGCAGTTGGCAGATGTATTGAGTAAATTTACCATTTGAAAACTAGTATGATGAATAATATTAAAGCTCTGCAATGGAGATATGCGACGAAAAAATTTGATTCCTCCAAATTGTTACCTAAAGAAAAACTTGAGGTTTTAAAGGCGGCTTTTAATTTAACCGCTACCTCTTATGGATTACAGCCTATAAAATTGGTCGTTATTCAGGATAAGGATTTGCAATCGAAACTTGTTGAATTTTCGTATAACCAAAATCAGGTTTTTACAGCTTCTCACGTCCTCGTGATTTGTATAGAAAAGGAAGTTAATAAAGAATTTATAGAAGCATATTTTAATAGGGTTCAAAAAATAAGATCTACTCCAGACGATATTATTAAACCATTCAAGGAATTTCTTATTAAGGATTTTACCGGAAAAGATGCACGTAAAATAAAGGATTGGGCGGTAAATCAAGCATACCTTGCACTTGGAACGCTGCTTAC
>CAZXEY010000114.1:0-9812 GCA_964639695.1 uncultured Antarcticibacterium sp.
TGAGCGACCCTTCGACTGTGCTTTTGGGTAACTCAAAAACTCTTTTAATTGCAATTTCAGTTGGAGCGCAGCCGAGAACAGGTATTAACTACAATTTATATAGTTCCCTAAGCAACCCTTCGAGTGCGCTCAGGGTGACATTCTTGTCTAAATGAAATTTTGCTTCCTTTTAATTTTTCGACTTCGCTCAGGATGACACAAGTGAAATAACAGGACGTATTTGGAATCCGCGCCAGCGTAATGATATTCTTCGCTTATAAAGTTGTAGAAAAATCACAAGAAAATTAAACCTTTTTTGCTTGTTTAGCTTCCAGTTCCTTTGCCGTTTTTTCCAGTTCAAGATACCAGTCCTCTCCAAATTTCCTGATAAGGGCTTCTTTCACAAACCGGTAAACGGGAACCTGTAATTCTTTACCTAAAGAGCAGGCGTCGTCGCAAATGTGCCAATGGTGATAATTGACTGCAGCAAACTCGGAATAATCCTGCACGCGTACCGGATATAAATGACACGAAACAGGCTTTTTCCATTTTATTTCTCCCTGGTTATATGCTTCTTCAATAGCACATAGAGCAGTCCCTCTTTTATCGAAGGTTACGTAAGCACAATCGGCGCCATTAATAAGAGGTGTTTCAAATTCACCGTCTTCACCAATAATGAAAGTTCCCTGCTCCTCAATTGCCGCTATTCCTTCTTTTCTTAAAAAAGGTTTAACCTTAGGATAAATGTCCTGTAAGATCTCAGTTTCAGCTTTTTCCAAAGGTGCCCCGGCATCGCCATCAATACAACAAGCGCCTTTGCAGGCCGAAAGGTTGCATACAAATTCTTTTTGTATGATCTCTTCAGAAACTATGGTTTTTCCTATTTGAAACATGCGGCAAAGATATTTATTTCGGGGGATACTTTACAATTTTCCGGCCGAATTTAACCTGGGGTTCATGATGCAGTTTCAGAAGAATAAAGTTACTTTTGCAATCTCTAATGTGACTTTTTTATGGTTCTTGATTTTCGTGAAATCGCAACGGCCAGTATGATCCTTTTTGCGGTTATTGATATCATAGGTAGTATTCCTATTATTATTGATCTTCGAAAAAAAGCAGGTCATATTCAAAGTGAAAAAGCTTCAATAGTTGCAGGGATCTTAATGATCGTTTTCCTCTTCCTGGGGAAAGAAATTTTAAATCTTATTGGTATTGACGTCAACTCCTTTGCAGTTGCAGGTTCCCTCATCCTGTTTTTTCTTGCCCTGGAAATGATACTGGGCATCACTCTTTATAAAGATGATGCGCCCGAAACTGCAGCAGTAGTTCCTTTGGCTTTTCCTTTAATAGCCGGTGCGGGGACTATGACTTCAATTCTCTCCCTAAGGGCAGAATATGAAACTGTAAATATTATTGCTGCTATTATAATCAATGTTATTTTTGTGTATATAGTCCTCAAATCCTCCGGAAAGATCGAAAGGTTTTTAGGAAAGCAGGGGATCAATGTAATTCGGAAAATTTTCGGGGTGATATTACTGGCTATCGCAGTGAAACTTTTTGCGACGAATATCCAGAGTTTGTTCGATTAAAAAAATTTATATAATGAAGATCTTTATTTATATCCTTATAGTCCTGAGTATTGGAGTAATAATTTATAATTCCACGCTATTGGATTTTGAAAACCTACTTTTCGGGGATAGTGCAATTGCTTTAATAGGAATTCTCGCGGCCACCTGTGTTATTGTTCTTCTTTCTATTCTTCTTATATCACGAAAAATTTCAGATAAAAGCAAATAGATGGAAAATTTTGATGCGTTGATACTTGGAGGGGGTGCTGCCGGGATGTCCTGTGCTCTGGTTTTAGGCTCGGCTGTAAAAACTGATTATGCAAAAGGCAAAAGAACCGGGATCATCCTTCACCAAAAAGCATCTCACTTACAATCTGCCGTTTTTAATAATGTACTGGGAGTGAAACCTGGAACAACCGGTGCCGAAATTTTAAAACAGGGTCCTGTTCACCTGAAAGAGCTATACCCTCACGTGATACAAATTGAAAAAGAGAAGGTAAAGGAAATTCTTTTTCAGGTAGATGGTTTTGAGGTGGTTACCAACAAAAACTCATACTACAGCAGGAAAGTAGTAGTGGCGGTGGGCTACACAGATCTTATTTCAATAAAGGGGCTGGAGACATATATTGTTCCTCATCGAAAATCACCAGCTATAAAAAGCAGGATCGAACTTAAAAATGAGGATCATCTTATTCTGCCGGGCCTTTTTGTGGCCGGTACTCTTGCGGGTCATCGAAGCCAGTATGCAATTGCCTGTGGAAGCGGGGCAGCTGTGGCTACAGATATTCTAACCAATTGGAACAATGGGAAGCACACAAAAGTGCACGATAAACTAAAATAAAGTATAGTAAGTAATTATGGTTACCGGGATGCAAAGCAGCATCAATATAATACAAATGCGGTGTAATTTCCTGAAAAGAAGCGCACGTTTTAGTTGCTTTTTGAATTTGTAATCTGCAGAAGAAATAATTTGATTTTCAATTGCCTCACGGGAAACGTTCGAAGATTCAACCAGTATCTCTTTTTGTAAAAACAGCAAAGCACTGTTATCCAACAACCTGAAACTTACAGCGACTATGTAAAAAAGCAGGGGCGATAACAGGAGGAAAATGGCCGTGTAGTCATTATAAGCATCCATGCCGACGAATATATCAATTAGTTTTTGATATTTCTATAACTTTTTCTATAATTCGGTCATCTTCATTTATTAACCGTTGAAATTCTGTTGTTCCAAACAATTGTTGCGCCATTACAGCCTTTAAATACCTTTTAACCAGAGGTCTGTAGTTCGTAACTTTTATAGGAATTCCCTGATTTCGGGCATACACCATAAACTCATTTACCATTTCATCGTCCACCATTTCTTTATCCTTAAAGGTATTCCAGGTAAGAGAATTATAATAATTTCTGTCCTGCTCCAGCACCTGGAAAATAAATGGATTTAAAAAGCCGCTCTTTAAGATATAGGATAAATTCTCTTTTTCTATACTGGTGTCTTTGGGCACAAAAATATCAGGAATAATTCCGCCGCCGCCATAAACTATCTTACCACCCGGGGTAATATATTTAAGGCTGTCATCTACGTGAATAGAGTCTGCATGTTGTAATTCACCATTTTTATACCGTCGCACATAATCTTTAAAGTAATCTTCATTCCCATCGTCATATGGTTTTTGAATAGACCTTCCGGTAGGGGTGTAGTATCGGGCAATAGTAAGTCTCACTGCACTGCCGTCTCCAAGCTCCATCTCACGCTGCACCAAACCTTTTCCATAAGAACGTCTTCCCACAATTTTTCCGCGGTCATTGTCCTGCAAAGCTCCCGCAACGATCTCGCTGGCAGATGCTGAATTTTCATTGATTAAAACAAAAACTTCCTTATCCTCAAAAGTTCCTTTTTTGCGGGAGAAAGTTTCTTCCATCGCTCCTTTTTTGTTCTTAGTAAACAAAACAGGTTTTCCATCTTTCAGGAATTCATCAACGATGTTAATGGCTTCAGCTAAATACCCGCCGGGATTATCACGTAAATCTAAAGCTATTTGGTTTGCTCCCTGTGCTTTTAATTTCCCAAGGCTCTCCTTAAATTCCTTATAAGTGGTTTCAGCAAACCGATTGATCTTAATATACCCAAGGTCTTCGGTGAGCATATAAGCGGCATCTACACTTTTCAACGGCACACGGGAACGGGTAACATTAAACTTCAGCAGATCTTTTAAGCCTTTTCTAAATACTGTTAGGGTAACATTGCTATTTTCTTCGCCCTTCAGTTTAGAAATAAGAGAATCATTGCTAATGTTGCGGTTGAAAAGTTGCTGGTCATTAGCGTAAAGGATCCTGTCCCCGCCTTTGATCCCAATTCTTTCACTGGGGCCGCCTTCTATAGGCTGGATGACCACTATGGTATCATTATTCGTATAAAAACTTACACCTATACCTACAAAATCACCTTTCATATTTTCGGTTACACTGGCATATTCCGCTTTCGGTATATAAACAGAATGGGGATCCAGGTTTTCAAGAATACGGTTTACAGTTACATCAACAATGCTATCGGTATTAACACTGTCTACATATTCGTAATCAATGTAGTCGATCAACCTGTTGAGCTTTTCTTTCTGAGGGTTTGAAGAAAACATTCCGGTGCCCGAGTTGAAATTAAGTTTTGAGCCCAGGAGTACACCTGCAGCACAAACAAGCCCAAGCAAAAGTGGTAAATATATTTTAGTTCTGTTTTTCAATTGTCTAAATCTGTTACCTGGCGAAGTTCCACCCCGGCTTTTTCCAAAAAGTCAAGTCCTGAATTATCCTTGTAGTCAATTTGGTAAACCAGTCTTGTAATTCCAGCCTGATGAATTAGTTTACTACATTCCTTACAGGGAGACATTGTAATGTATAATGTCGCTCCCAAGCAGGACTGCGTAGAGGAAGCCACTTTTAAAATTGCATTGGCTTCAGCGTGCAGCACATACCATTTGGTATATCCTTCTTCATCTTCACAGTAATTTTCAAAACCGGTAGGGGTGCCGTTATATCCGTCAGAAATTATCATTCTGTCTTTTACAATAAGCGCGCCAACCTTCTTTCTTTTACAATGCGAAAGTTTACTCCATTCCCTGGCGATGCGCAGGTATGCCTTATCATATTTAAGCTGCTTCTTTTCCTGCATAATATTTTATAAACCTGCAATTTCTATGAAGCGCTGTAAAAACAGTTGGCTTCTAAATTATCGCAAGGTGAGGGTTTTAGCAATTTAACTGCGTTAAAAATTTTAAAAAATTCCCTGGATTGTATCTTTAAGAATAGGAAGAATTACCCCTATTACGATAGAAGATAAAACCAGGATCCAGTCTCTTTTGTTGATCCTGAAAAAGTTTTGGAATATGAAACCCAGGATCAGTACTGCAAGTACTACAATAATTTGGGCAGTTTCAATTCCTAAAGTAAATTCCAGTAGGGGGAGAAGTTTACTTTCTGTGAGTACTATTCTTTTAAAATAGTATGAAAATCCGAGGCCGTGGATTATCCCGAAAAAAGCGGTAGCAAAATACAGCACGTTCACATTTTTTTGAGACGCTTTTTTCTTAGCTGTCATTATGTTGTAGATCGCGGTGACCAGAATTGTAATAGCAATTAACATTTCTACCCATCCCGTGTTTACAGTAACTATTTCATAAACCGAAAGGAATAGGGAAAGAGCATGTCCCAATGTAAATATAGTTACCAGCCATAAAACCCGCTTCCACTCTGCAAAGGAATATGCTGCAACAAGCACAACTAGAAAGAGAATATGGTCATAGGCATTCCAATCCAGCACGTGTTCCAGACCCAACTGGAAGTAAAACCAAAACTGCGACATAACTACATAAATAACAGGATTCGAAAGTACAATATAATTGGCTATTAACAAAAGCTTAAGATTTGGAAACGCTATAGGAAGACCTTACAACTTCATCTATTTAAAATAATTCTAAATAAGCTTTTTTATTTGGGTCAATAAATATAATTTTAGCGCCTTAATACCTGAAGTTTTACCTCTTTAATGAAAAAGAAAAAATACACTCTGCGGAAGTTTATAAATGATGTTCATC
The DNA here is from genome assembly GCA_964639695.1 of uncultured Antarcticibacterium sp. GTDB lineage: Bacteria > Bacteroidota > Bacteroidia > Flavobacteriales > Flavobacteriaceae > Gillisia. The sequence continues at coordinate 5,636 of CAZXEY010000114.1, forward strand.
TATGGTTAGGCCTTGGCAGCGGAATTATCCTTTTTTTGGTATGCCTTAGCGGAACGATTCTCACTTTCGAAAAGGAAATAAAAGGTCTTTTTGCTGAAGGTTTCACTGTAAATGGAACAACGCCGATAATAGCAGTAGAATCTCTTGCTGAAGATCTTAAAGCTGAAGGGGAGGTGATGTCAGTAACAATTCCGCACGAGGCTAATAAACCCTATGAATTCAGGGTGAAAACTTCGCCTGAAGACAGGAGGGGAACCACCTATTATGTCAATCCTTACACTAGTGACGCAGAAAAAGTGCAGGAATCTTCCGTTGATAAATTCTTTATGAGCATGTTCAGGCTCCACCGCTGGCTGCTGCTGGATTCTTCCATTGGCCGTCCTATAGTTGGAGTGGCTACTATCTTTTTCTTTTTTATAGCCATTAGCGGAATTGTGATGTGGTTTCCAAAGAAATTAAAATGGAAAAGCTTTAAACCCGGATTAAAAATTAAAACCTCCGGAAACTGGAAACGAATAAATCATGACCTGCACAACACGCTGGGTTTTTACGCCTCTGTTTTTTTGGTTGTCATGATCCTTACAGGCCTTTGCTGGTCTTTTGAATGGTATCGTGAAGCCGGAAGTGCTGTTCTTGGCACACCTGTATTTGGAAACAGGGGAGGAGGCCCCGAGTTTGAATCTAATGATGATATCTCAGTTAATGAAGAAAAATCTATGACTGAAATTTACAGGATCAGCTCTCGGATATTGAAATATGAAGGAGATACCAATATTTCATTTCCAAATGAAGAAAACCCGGTTTACAATATAAGGAAATACAACGCCGGCAGCTGGTCTCCGGTGACATCAGATAAGCTCGTGATCGACCGCGACGGTACTGTTTTAAATACAGAGATCTTTGCAGATAAACCACTGAATGTTCAGGTGGCTTCCCTTATCAAACCTATTCATACAGGCGAGATCTTCGGATTATTTTCCAAGATCATCTACTTCCTCGCCTGTCTTATCGCCACCAGCCTTCCCGTTACAGGAACAATTATCTGGCTGAATAAGATGAAGAAAAAGAGGAATAAGAAAAAGAAGAAAATTGCTAAAGGCAAAAAGCCTGTTCTGGAGGTGCAATAGTTTTTTGGGTTTCAAGTTTATCTAATGTTTAAAAGGTAGCGAAAAACCCTAATACCTAAAGCTTTCTGCTCTACAACAGATTGCCTCAGTCGCAAAAGCTCCTTCGCAATGACTTCCAAAACATTTAAGATTCAAGATTTAAAATTTAAGAATGACGGTCTACCGACTAATGACTACCGTCTTGGTTCTTGCCTCTTGCCTCTTGCTTTTTTACTCCCCTCCTTTTTTCAAGGAGGGGTGGCCGCAGGCCGGGGTGGTTTCAAAGTGTGTAGTCTATATAATGTTTAAAGGCAGCGAAAATGCCTAAAGCTTACTGCTTATAGCTTATTGCCTAGAGCTTATAGCCTACAGCAAAAAAAAGCCACAGTCGCAAAAGCTCTTTCCAATGACTTCCAAAACATTCAAGATTCAAGATTTAAAATTGAAGATTGACGGTCTACCGACTAATGCCTACCGTCTTGGTTCTTGCCTCTTGATTCTTGATTCCTGTCTCTTGATTCCTGTCTCTTGATTCCTGTCTCTTGTCTTTTTCTTCCTGACTGGCAATTCCAAATAGAATTTCTTATCTTTAAAAGGAACTGAATTAAAAGTAGAAACTCATGAAAGCAATGCACTTTTTTCTGAGTTTCATTCTGCTCATTTCATTTCCCCCAACAGATCAGGATGGATACCAACAGAAACGACACCAAATGGTGAAGCAGCAACTAGCTGCAAGGGGAATAGATCATAAACCAACATTAAACGCCATGCAAAAAGTTCAAAGGCATAAACTGGTTCCGGAAGAAATGTTGCCTTATGCTTATGAGGATACTCCACTACCAATAGGAATGGAGCAAACAATATCCCAACCTTATATGGTCGCATTCATGACGCAGGCAATAAGGCCTCAACCCGGGATGAAAGTATTGGAGATAGGAACCGGTTCGGGTTATCAGGCGGCTGTTCTGGCTGAAATTGTGGATACCGTATATACCATTGAAACCGTGGAACCATTGGCAAAAAGAGCCAAAAGCAAACTGGATGAAATGGGATATTCCAACATCTTGTACAAAGTGGGCGATGGTTTCCATGGATGGGAAGAACATGCTCCATTTGATGCAATCCTCGTTACCGCAGCGCCCGAGGAAATTCCTCCGAAACTTTTGGAACAGTTAAAAGAAGGGGGAAAAATGGTTATTCCGGTAGGTAAATCCCAGAATCAGCAGCTTAGGGTGGTGGAGAAGAAAAAGAACGGAAAAGTTAAAAGCACCAATGTAATGCCCGTGCGGTTTGTCCCGTTTACCAGGAGAGACTCTATTCCAGAATAATATAAAATCAATAGTAAACTCATCTACAACCGGTATTTTAAAATTTGATTAACTATTGTTGTCAATATCTATGCTTACCTTGGAATTTACGAAATTTAAACCATGATAGGAGAAGTTAATTCCCCTGGAATATTCCTTATATACATCCTGATCTTTTTCCTGGCAATCCTGCTGAGGTATTTTATTGCAGCCGGAATTTTCTATGGATATTATTATGTCCTGCATTCAAAAAAGTACAGCAAGAAAAGATTGAGCAGCAGGGGCACGAAAAAGGATCAGTTGAAAAAAGAGATCATCTGGAGTATAAAATCTTCACTGATCTTTGCAGCCTTTGGGGCCATCACCTATTGGTTATGGCAAAATGGGTGGACAGCCATATATCTGGACATCAATGAATATCCGCTTTGGTATTTACCGGTTAGTTTGATGATTATTTTGCTTCTTCACGAAACTTATTATTACTGGGTACATAGATGGATGCACCATCCTAAGGTGTTCAGGTACGTGCATAAAGTTCATCACGACAGCCTGGCGCCTACCCCCTGGACTGCCTTTTCCTTCCATCCCTGGGAAAGCCTTATTGAAGCTCTTATTGTTCCTCTTATTCTCGTATTTTTACCGGTGAATATTTTTGTGATAGGGTTTTATCTTCTGTTCATGACCGTGAGCAGTGTTATCAACCACCTGGATATAGAAATTTATCCGGAGGCTTTTCAGAAGAGTGCGGTGGGGAAAGAGTTTATTGGAGCTACCCATCACCATTACCACCACAAAGAATTTCTAACGAACTACGGATTATATTTTACCTTCTGGGACAGGATCATGGGAACTGAAAGTGTGCAGATGCAAAAGGAAATGGTTAAAGTAGAGTCTGCTTCAAAAACAGCAAATAGCTAACAGCAATGGAAAGATTTAAAGAGTTTTTAAACGAGTCTCAGGATCCGCAGGAAGTGGAGAAGGTCTATAACAAGGTAGCCGATCTTCTAACAAGTGGAGAGGAGATCATATATATAGCTGTTCAGAAAAAACCGGCTCTTAATATTTCTCCCGACAGTATTGCTTTAACAAATAAAAGGATCATCTTTTGCCAATCTGGTAACTTCGGACTTACTATGAATTTCGAGGATTACCTGTGGAAGGAAGTTGCAGACTGTCATATTAAAGAAGCCATTCTGGGTTCTGTTTTCACAGTTAGAGATCTTAATGGCGGAACCAGAATTGTGGAATACCTGCCAAAAGCTCAGGCCAGGTTGCTTTACCGATATGCACAGGAAAAGGAGGAAGAGATGACGGAGTACAGGAGACAAAGAGAACTTGAGGACTCGAGGGCGAGAGCCGGCGGCGGAATAACAGTAAATACTACTCCCGACAACAAAGAGGAGCCTGCAGCACAGGATGATGCTATGGCGAGCCTTAAGAAATTAAAAAGCTTTTTTGAAGCCGATCTTATCACCCGGGAAGAATATGACCTGAAGAAAAAAGAAATTATGGATAGGCTTTAAGGCCCGCTAACCCCAAAAAGCCCCCTAACACCAATGCGGGAATTCTCACTCTTGCGGTTCTGGCTTCGCCAATTTGTAGAAAATAATTTTAGTTTGTCATCCTTAGGCATTCGCTACGAGCGAATGTCGAAAGAATCTCTTCCTCCCGCAGATCGCGCAGATTTTTTTTCAACTAACAACTGAAAATTGTCGGGTACTGAAATAAGTTGACGTTTTACGGAGTTTTAAACAACTCAGTACT
>CAZXEY010000115.1:0-9690 GCA_964639695.1 uncultured Antarcticibacterium sp.
CAAAAAGAAGATCTTGTTAACTACTTGCCGTAAATTTTTTAATGATTAGAGAAATGAGAGAATATAGTTCCTTCGAAGAAATAGACAGAGATTTAAAAATCCTCAATTTGCAAAAACAAATAGATCTTGAACAGGTAAAACTAAGTATAGATCATACCAAAGAAGGATTATCCCCGGTGTATTTGGTGGGTAGCGCAGCAAACGCTGTTGCAAGAAAAATAGTCCTTTATACGACAGTAGCTAAAGTAGTCGGTAAACGATTACTGGCAAGAGTATAGTAAATGCCGGATATTTTTGAGAATATTCTTTTGTATATAGAAATTCAAAACAAAATATCCGGCTTTTTTATTCCCGGTTTTCATCCTCTTCATTCCGTTTTCTTTCCGCTTTTCGATTAATGATACCATCTTTTAAGTTTTTTGCTTTCATAGCTTCTCCTATTTGATTTGAAGCTGTAAAAGATGCAATCATGTTATTCAACATTTCACTTCCTGCCTGCGGGGAATTGGGCAGTAATATCAAATTGCTGTTCGTTTCTTCTCCAATAGCCTGTAGCGTGTCATAATGCTGGGTTACTACTATTAGAGCAGAAGCTTCCTGGGAATTTATTCCTACCCGGTTTAAAACATCCACACTTTCTTCAAGACCTCTTGCAATTTCACGGCGTTGATCTGCAATACCCTGTCCCTGCAACCTTTTACTTTCGGCTTCTGCACGGGCCTTGGCTACAATTTTTATTCTTTCAGCTTCAGCAACATACTCTGCTGCAACTTTTTCCCTTTCCGCCGCATTGATCCTGTTCATAGCCGATTTTACCTGGGCATCAGGATCTATATCCGTAACCAAAGTTTTAATGATATCATATCCGTAATCAGACATGGCCTGGTTTAATTCCCTTTTAACGGCAATAGCAATGTCATCTTTTCTTTCAAATACATCGTCCAGTTTCATCTTTGGAACTTCGGCCCTTACCACATCAAAAACATAGGAAGTGATTTGATCATAAGGGCTTTCAAGTTTATAGAAAGCATCGTAAACATTTCCCGCTATTACCTGAAACTGAACTGATATTTTTAATTTGACAAAAACATCATCCTTGGTTTTCGTTTCCACAAGAACATCAAGCTGCTGCACCTTAAGGTTTATTCTTCCGGCTATCTGGTCAATTATCGGCACCTTAAAATGAAGGCCGGAGTTGCTAATCCCTTTAAATTTACCAAATCTCTCGAGGACTGCAGAAGATTGCTGTTTCACGGTGAAAATTCCTGAAAATACAATAATTAAAAGGAGCACCCCAATTATTCCCAATAGTATATAAGTTATCATATGTAAGCGTTTAAATTCAAATTAATTGTTTAAGATACTAATAATTGATTTACATTTATTCCTTAACAATTCCTAAATTTATGCAGAAAGCAATCCTCACCTTTGCTTTAGTTCTCCTGTCAATATTCGGATTTTCACAAAGACATTTTACCGGCGACCAATATAACAGGCTTGGTATCCAGGGAGGTGTAACTTATGGTGGTATTCAAAGTGATTTAATAGAATTGAACGATAAAGTTGGCTTTACAGCAGGTTTTACTACCCGCGCCAATACCTACGAAAATTTTATTGTGATTTACGGTGTAAATTTCTATCAGTTCAACACAGGGGTAATGGCCAGTAATCCTAATTCCCAGGTTGTGGAGGAAATTGATTTTAAGACCTCAGGACTTCAAATAAATTTATTTATGGGGCACAAGATCATAGGGGAACATTTAAGCATAGAAGCAGGGCCTGTATTGCAGCTGAATGGCAAATGGAAACCCAATAGTTCATATGATGATTACAGGATTCAAGGCTACGACATAACCGCTGCCGATCTTGAAAAGATATCTCCGGTTAATTTTAATGTTGCAGCAGCTCTTTCTACCGGATTCCAAAGCTTTAAATTCTGGTTTCAGTACCAATATGGGGTATCCAATGTATTTAGAAAATTAAATACAACAGGACTGGAAGAAAAAGATTCCCGCGCAACAAATCTCAAGGGAAGAATGGGATTTGCTACCGCGGGAATGGTAGTTTATTTTTGATTACAAAGTTTCAAGTGCTCTGTCTATCCTCTTTGTCGTTTCCTCTTTTCCTATCATTGCTGAAATTTCAAAAACATCGGGCCCCTGAAGAGAACCTACAAGGGATAACCTGAATGGTTGCATTACCTTTCCAAACCCAATATCATTGGCGGTTATCCAGTTTTTCACTTCATTCTGAAGGTTTTCAGCAGTAAATGGAGAAACTTCCGAAATAATTCGTTTTAATTCTTCTATTACTTCAGGATCTTTCCATGCTTTTTTAGCTGCCTTTTCATCAAAGTTTTCCGGAGCGACAAAGAAATAGCTCCCCAGTTCCCAGAAATCATCAACAAAAGTTGCACGTTCTTTTAGAAGAGCGACAACCTTAGAGGTGTAATTCCTGTCACTGTTAATTCCCCTTTTCACAAGGATTTCAAGAAATTGATCTGCCAGTTTCTCATTATCCCTTAACTGAAGGTAATGTTGCTGAAACCACTTGGTTTTTTCTGGGTCGAACTTAGCGCCAGATTTATGAACCCTTGCAATATCGAAACTTTCGGTAAGTTCCTTAAGAGTGAAAAATTCCTGTTCTGTACCAGGGTTCCATCCAAGAAGGCTTAGCATATTTACCACCGCTTCGGGAAGATAATTTTCCTCCCGGTAACCTGATGATATCTCTCCTGTTTTTGGATCTTTCCATTCCAGCGGGAATACGGGAAATCCCATTTTATCACCATCGCGTTTGCTTAATTTCCCTTTACCCTGTGGTTTTAGAATAAGTGGAAGATGGGCAAATTTAGGGGCCTGCCAGCCAAAAGAATTGTATAGAAGCACATGAAGAGCCAGAGAAGGAAGCCATTCCTCCCCCCGAATTACGTGGGTAATTTCCATTAAATGATCGTCTACAATATTTGCAAGGTGATAGGTGGGCATTCCATCGCTCTTAAACAGGACTTTATCATCGAGGATATTGGTATCTATTTCCATATTTCCCCTTATTTCATCCTGTAACTGCAAGGTTTCGCCCTCTGGGGATTTAAATCTTATCACATAAGGCTCATTTGCCTGTAATTTCTCGTTTACCTCTTCCATTGTCATAGAAAGAGAGTTACTTAATTTGTGACGATTATGCCAGTTATAGATAAAGGTTTTGCCTTTTTCTTCGTGATCTTTTCTATGCTCCTCAAGTTCTTCGGGAGTGTCGAATGCATAATAGGCGTTTCCATTTTCAATGAGCTCGTCAGCATATTTTTTATATAAATGGGCTCTCTCACTTTGCCTGTAAGGCCCACAATTGCCTTCTTTCCCGGGCCCTTCATTAAAAGGAATTCCGCACCAGTTCAGGGACTCAATGATATATTCTTCAGCCCCTTCTACGAATCTATTTTGATCTGTATCTTCAATTCGCAAAAGAAAATCTCCATTGTGTTTCTTCGCAAACAAATAATTATATAAAGCCGTCCTAACCCCTCCAATATGTAGAGGGCCAGTAGGGCTGGGTGCAAAACGTACACGAACTTTAGAAGCCATAAATCAAATTTTTAGCAAAGGTAATAGTTTCTTAAAGGAATTGCCACTTTTATAAAAGAGAAGGCCAAACTGCAAAGAATAGGAGAGAAGCGAATTAAGCTGATTTGGAGTAGTTTAGAAAAAAAGAAATTTGTAGTTTTAAGAACGGTTTTTGATGGAGGAAAAAGTATGAATGATTTTGAGGTAATTAAGAAAAAGCTAAGCGAATTTATAAAAAGGTATTATTTAAACGAACTTTTAAAAGGTGCCATTTTATTTATTGCGATATGGCTTCTGTACAGTATGCTGGTGCTGGCAATTGAATATTTTTTCTGGCTTTCAACCACAGGAAGAAGTATTCTTTTTTGGTGTTTTATAATTGTTTCCCTGGCCCTCTTTATAAAATTTATAGCCATTCCCGTTGCTAAGCTTTTAAAATTATCTCGCGGAATTGATCTTTTACAAGCTTCAGATATTATTGGCAAACATTTTCCTGAAGTAAATGACAAGCTTATAAACGTGTTGCAGCTTCAAAGTTCTGCCCAACATAATGAATTATTACTCGCGGGAATTGCTCAAAAATCAAGAGAATTAAAACCCATTCCTTTTTACCGGGCAGTTAATTTCAATTCCAGTTTAAAATATATAAAATATGCCGCGTTTCCTGTTATCATAATTCTTGCTATAATTTTCACCGGAAATTCTTCTGTTTTTTCTGAAAGTTATGGACGTGTTTTGAATTATAAAACCGTTTTCGAACCACCTGCGCCCTTTTATTTTGTTTTAGATAATTCTGAATTAATTGTAGAAGAAGGAAAAGATTATCTTCTCAATGTTGACACTAAGGGAAGCGTTCGCCCTGAATCCATTTCTATTCATTACAATGATGAGATCTATTACCTGAGGACCGGGGAAAACGGCAATTTCCAATATACTTTTCCCGAAGTTAAGAAAAGTACCAGTTTTTATTTAACTGCTAATGGAATAGATTCCCAGGTTTATGAACTTCGGGTGGTTGAAGTGCCAAAACTTTTAGATTTTGAAATGGATCTTGTTTACCCTGCTTATCTTCAAAAACAAGCAGAGGTAATTACAGGAACAGGTAATATTACGATTCCTGAAGGAACTAAAGTGCGCTGGAATCTAAAAACAAAAGCTACTGAGGGAGTAACTTTTTCTACTGAAGATACCTCGATGCAGTTTAAGCGAAACAATAATAATTTTACTCTTGAAAAATCTCTTTTTTGGGATACGCGCTACCAAATTAAAACTTCCAATGGTAACCTTAAGGATTATGAATCTCTGGAATATGGGATTTCAGTGGTAAAGGATCAACATCCCTCGATAAATGTTGAATATAAAAGAGATAGCATTGAGACTGAAAATATTTATTTCTTCGGAAAAACTTCAGATGATCACGGATTATCAGCATTGAATTTTGTGTATTATGTTGAAGGTAAAGAAGATACAAAGGAAAAAGTCTCTATTCCGGTAGGTAAAGAAGTAATGAAGGAATTTTTGTATGCTTTACCCGGAAACCTTAAGCTGGAAAATGGACAAAACTATATGGTTTACTTTGAAGTTTATGACAATGATGGAGTAAGAGGTCCAAAAATGAGCAAAAGCGAAGTGGTTAGCTATAGGAAGAAATCTGATAAAGAAGTAAAAGAAGAACAGCTGAATCAACAAGGAGAATCCATTCAAGATATTTCTAAAAGCATTGAAAAAATGCAACTTTCTGAACAGGAACTTGAAGAATTATCCCGATTACAAAAACAAAAGGAGAATCTAAATTATAACGACAGGAAGAAATTAAATGAATTTCTTGAGCGGCAGAAGGAGCAGTCTGAAATGATGAAGAATTATTCGGAAAAATTAAAAAGAAGTCTGGAAAATACGGAAGGCGAAAAAGAAACAGATCCACTTAAGGAAGAATTAAAAGATAGACTGGAGAGAAAAGAAGAGAGGTTAAAGGAGAATGAAGCCTTGTATGAGGAGCTTCAAAAGTATGCAGATAAAATAAGCCGGGAAGAACTTACGGAAAAGCTGGAGCAAATGTCCCGCAAAAATTCTGCAGAACAAAAAAGCATGGAGCAATTGCTTGAGTTGACCAAGAGATATTATGTTCAGGAAAAAACTCAAAAGCTGGCAAAAGATCTTTTAGAATTAGGGGAGAAACAGGAAAAGTTATCTGAAACTGACACTTCCAATACTTCCGAAAATCAGGAAAAACTAGGTGCGGAATTTGAAAAATTCCAGGAAGAGATGGATGAACTGGAAAGGGAAAATAAAGGATTAAAAAAGCCTTTTGATATGCAGAGGGAAAAAGGGGAGGAAGAAATTATTAAGCAAGAACAGAATAAAGCAAAGGAGGAACTTCAGCAAAACGATCAAAAAGACGCACAGAAAAGTCAGAAAAAAGCTGCCGAGAAGATGAAGGAAATGAGCAGTAAGATGAAAAAGGCACAGGCAATGTCGCAGGGTAAACAACTGGATGCGAACATAGAAACCCTTCGCCAGATCCTGGATAATTTGATTGTTTTCTCGTTCGAGCAGGAAGCGCTGTTGCTTAAATTTAAGGAAATACGGCCTAACAGCCCGGCTTATCCCAAAGAGTTAAGAAAGCAGCAGATCCTCAAGGAAAATTTCCAGCACATTGACGACAGTTTGTTCTCCCTGGCCGTAAATAATCCCATGATCACAGAAAAAATTACATCTAAGTTGACCGATGTGGAATTTGACATCAATAAATCATTGGAACGACTGGCAGAAAATGAAATTCCCCAGGGTACTGCCAGCCAGCAGTATGTTATGACCGGCACGAATGACCTTGCATTAATGCTTGGAGATGTGCTTGAAAATATGCAGGAAATGGCCAATCCCAGTATGTCTCCCGGTGGAGGAAAAGGAAATCAGCTTCAGGATATTATTATAAGCCAACAGGAGCTTCAGGAGAAGATGCAACAAGGGATGCAGGAAAGTAAGGGCAAGGAAAATGCTGAAGGTCAAAAAGGGGAAAAAGGTGAAGGTGAAAAAGAGGGTGAAGGTGAAAAGGAAGGAAAGGGCAAAGAAGGCAGGGGAGAGCTTAATGAAGAAATGAGCGGTACTTTATTTGAGATTTACAAACAACAACAAAAGTTAAGGCAGCAATTGGAAAATAAATTGAGGGAAAGTGGGCTGGATAAAAAGAATGCCGATCTTTTGAGGCAAATGGAACAGGCCGAAAAGGAAATCCTTGAAAGAGGATTTAATACTCAAACCTTAAAAAGAATGGAACAGATCACTCATAGAATGCTACAGCTCGAAAATGCCGTTCTTGAGCAGGAGGAAGACGAAAAAAGGACGTCAAAGACTAATGAAACTTCTTTTGATAACAGAGCTAAGGATCAATTAATTAAAGCAAAAGAATATTTTAATTCAACCGAGATCTTAAACAGACAAGTATTACCTTTGCGGCAAATTTATAAAGCTAAAGTAAAGGAGTATTTTGAAGGGATCGAAAATTAATTTTTATTCAGAGAATGAATTCGGGTTTGAAAATGAGGAAGTTTATGCCGCGTGGATAGAAAAAGTTATTCTTTCTGAAGATAAGAAACTTGAAGAGTTAAGTTATATTTTTTGCGACGATGATTACCTGCTGGATCTCAACCAGCAATTTCTTGATCATGACACCTTTACCGACATTATTACCTTCGACTATACTGTAGGTAAATTATTACAGGGTGATATTTATATAAGTACCGAGAGGGTGCTGGAAAATTCACGGGAATTCAATGTTAGCTTTGATGAAGAATTACGACGGGTTATAGTACATGGCGTTCTTCATCTATGTGGTTATAAAGATAAAACCGAAGTGGAGTCTCAGGTTATGAGGCAAAAAGAAGAGGAAAAAATGATGATGTTCCACGTGGAACAATAAAACCTAAAGTTCAATTTATGTTTGATAAAGAGTATGATGTTATAGTTGTGGGTGCCGGTCACGCAGGTAGCGAAGCCGCGGCAGCTGCCGCCAATTTAGGATGCTCTACCTTGTTGGTGACTATGAATCTTCAAAACATCGCTCAAATGAGTTGTAATCCCGCTATGGGGGGAATCGCCAAGGGGCAAATCGTAAGAGAAATTGATGCTCTTGGCGGCTACAGCGGATTGGTTAGTGATACCAGTGCTATACAATTCAAGATGCTGAACAAATCCAAGGGGCCCGCTATGTGGAGTCCTAGAGTTCAAAGTGACAGAATGATGTTTGCAGAACACTGGCGGCTTCGGTTAGAGAACACCCCTAATCTTGATTTTTATCAGGAAATGGTTGGTGGTTTAATAGTCGAAGGTGGAAAAATCGCCGGAGTAAAAACTTCTTTAGGAATTGAAATTAGAGCGAAGTCAGTAGTCCTCACCAACGGTACATTTCTAAACGGGCTTATACATATTGGAGATAAAAACTTTGGAGGAGGAAGATCGGGGGAAAGAGCTGCTACAGGAATTACAGAGGAACTTGTTGAACTTGGATTTGAATCGGGGAGAATGAAAACCGGAACCCCTCCAAGGGTGGATGGTAGGTCCCTGGATTATTCTAAAATGGTGGAGCAACCCGGTGACGAAGATCCCTGGAAGTTTTCTTATTTAGATGAAACCAAACCTTTAAGTAAACAACGTTCCTGTTATATGACTTATACTTCTGCGGAAGTTCATGAGAAATTGAAGGAAGGTTTTGATCGCTCTCCCATGTTTAATGGAAGGATTCAAAGTATAGGACCGCGTTATTGTCCCTCTATAGAAGATAAAATAAACAGATTTGCAGATAAGGATCGGCACCAGCTCTTTATAGAACCTGAAGGTTGGAACACGGTAGAAGTTTATGTGAATGGATTTTCTACATCACTTCCAGAGGATGTTCAATTTAAAGCCTTACGTTCTGTTGCTGGTTTTGAAAACGTGAAGTTTTTCAGGCCTGGCTACGCTATAGAATACGATTACTTCCCGCCAACACAATTAAGGCACACTTTAGAAACTAAGCTGGTGGATGGTTTGTATTTTGCCGGGCAAATTAACGGAACTACAGGTTATGAAGAAGCTGCTTCCCAGGGATTAATGGCGGGTATAAATGCCGCTCTTAAAGTGAAAGAAAAAGATCCATTTGTTTTAAAAAGGGATGAAGCTTATATTGGGGTTCTTGTTGACGATCTAATTACAAAAGGAACTGAAGAGCCATATAGGATGTTTACCTCACGGGCAGAATACAGAACCCTTTTGAGACAGGATAATGCCGATTTTCGACTTACTGAAAAATCCTATAAATTAGGTTTAGCAGGAGAAAAGAGGATGAGGAAAATGGAGGAAAAGAAAAGTAAATCCTATCAATTTGTAGAATTTTTAAAAGAAACAAGTGTAGCCCCCGAAGAAGCGAATGTTGTGCTTGAAGAAAAAGAATCTTCTTTAATGAAGCAAAGCGATAAGATCTTTAAGATCTTCTCCAGACCTAACATCGCGATGGATGATGTAAGAAAATTTTCGGGCGTGCAGGAGTTTATCGATGAAAATGAATTAAATGAAGAAATGCTTGAACAGACGGAAATTCAAGTAAAATATTCGGGATATATTGATAAGGAAAAAAGCAATGCCGATAAATTACATCGACTGGAAGATGTAAAAATCCCCGGCAATTTTGACTATTCCAATATTAAATCCATGTCTTTTGAAGCGCGTGAAAAACTAAACAAGATTCAGCCGGTGACGGTTTCTCAGGCTTCCAGAATAAGTGGAGTGAGTCCTAGTGATATTTCTGTGCTGCTGGTTTATATGGGAAGATAGAAATATGTTTCACGTGGAACATCTTAAAAATTTTGTGCTTTAAAAATAAATATCAGGAATTGGAGGAAGGTTTAAGATCGTCAAAAAAAGTATTTTTGACTTGTAAGGATTTTACCGTGTCGGGTGAAAAATTTGAACTCCTTTACGACAATGAATATGAGATGCTGGTTACGCATCCAAAACCTGCTCCTGAAAAATTACCTTCCTATTATAAGAGCGAGGAGTATATTTCGCATACAGACTCCAGGACAACTTTAACCGACACGATATATCAGCAGGTAAAAAAACTGATGCTTCAAAAGAAGCTAAAATGGATTTC
>CAZXEY010000116.1:0-9421 GCA_964639695.1 uncultured Antarcticibacterium sp.
TTTGTTCATACTGCGGGAGCTGAATGAATATAATAATTCTCAATCCTTTGCTTTAATTTAATCCTGGCCCTGGAAAGATTTGATTTAGAAGTTCCAATTGAAATTTTAAGAATTTCAGAGATCTCTTTATGCGATAAACCTTCTATGGCATATAAAGTAAATACATGCCTGTATGCCTCCGGAAGTTCCTCAATTATTTTTTGTAGAAATTCATCAGAAACTTCAGCTTCATCAATTTCAATTTCGGGAGAATCAAAAGTCTCTTCATCAATAGTTAGGAAAAAGGGCTGCTTTTCGGTAACTTTTATAGAGGTATTGATGATTATCCTTGTCATCCAGCCTTCAAAAGAACCCCTGCCATCATACTGGTCAATTTTGCTGAAGATTTTTATAAAGCCTTCCTGAAGATTATCTTCTGCCTGCTCATAACCTGAAGAATATTTAAGGCACAGTGTGAAAAATTTTTCACAGTAAATGCGGTAAAGTTTCTCCTGTGCCTTTACATCCTGTTTTTTTAACCTTTTTATGAGCTTATTTAAACTCATTGGCAGAAATTAATTTATTTACTGGTTGGAAGGTGGAGTACCGGTAACAGGAACTTCAACCGTTATAAACTGGGCCTCATTATTCGCATTCAAACCATTCCAAAGATAAAATGTATACGGTTCATTTTCATCAACTAAAATTGTAAAAGTTGCAGTTTCGGTTAAATCATTATCCTGAATATTGCATTGAGTCCTGTCCATATCGTAGGAACTTATTCCTACCACATAAATATCTCTTCTTTCTTCTCCTAAAGTTCCTCCTCTTCTAACGTCTATTCCTACCGGACTATGACAGGCAGAAGGCAAAAGATAAGTAACTTCAATAACATAATTTTCCCCAATTTCGAATGACTCAGGAATATCAGCATCCACTATTTTAGAATATTGATAACCTATTTTTGTTTCAGTATCATCAATACTACAACCCGTTAATGCTATAAGTGTAACAAGAATAAAGGCAATTTTTTTCATTCAATTTAATTTTTAATAGTTTATATCTATCGATTATACATAGATGACCTAAAAAAAATAAAAGGTTGCGTCCGGAAGATAAACTTTAACTAAAAAATTAAATTCTGGTCAATACTTAGGTGATAAGGAGGTCGTCTCCTTATTCAAAAGATCTATGAGGGCGTGGTAAATGAGAAACTCCATTTTTTCTATTCCTCTATTATTTTAATATTATCATCATGTCTCAAATCGATCATAAGATAATTGGGATCAATACCTCCGGATAATGGTTTTCGGGGCACAGTTACATTTATCTCCTGCTCTCCAGACTTTACCCGGTGCATCTTAAGATAAAGTGGCTCATTTAAACCTTTACCTTCCTCATAGATACCAATTTCCAGCCAGTCATTCATCTTCACTTCAGTTTCTTCTCCGGTACTGTCAACCGTGATTTTTTGAGCCTGTACCTTCAGCTTTACCTCCCAAATGCCTTCTTTGGTTTGCTCTGCTGAAAATTGTTTTGTTTTAAGACGCCAATAGGTGTTTTCCTCAAACAAATCGTTTAGCAGGTAATTCAGCGAATCGGGAGTGATAATTTGCAATTCCCTGTAAAGATCCAGGGTAGTTGGTACAGGCAGCTCTCCTGTTGTTCGCTTTAGAAGCAGATTCCGAAGTGCTGAATTCACCTTCTCTTTTCCTATATATTTGCTGAGGGTATACATTGCAAGCCCCCCTTTTTTGTAATACAAAAATTCCTCATTGGCCTGCAGCAAGTTAGCAGATGCAAGGGAGCGAGGCAGTGCATAGGAAGAATGAAGATAATTTACGAATTTTTGTAAATGGCCATCTCCATAATTCTTTTCCAGAACCTGCATCCCCGAATATACAGAAAGGCCTTCAATCAGCACCCCGGCTCCTTCAACGTAGGCAGGTGTTAACCTTGCTAATCCCCACCACTGGTGCGCCACTTCGTGGGCGAGTATGTAGTAGGGAAGGGCAAAACCAGTTGGGCTGTCATCAGAATTCAGAAGGGGATATTGTTCTCCGTAATAAATGATCCCGGCATCTGCAGTCCCGCCACTTCCGGGTCCTGCGCGTTCTATAAGTGTTAAGTATTTATAGGGATAAGGACCAAATTGCTCAGAATAATATTCCAGAGACGCTTTTGCACTTTCAAGCATTTTTTCAATATTTAGATCGTGTGCAGGATGATAATAGACCAGGATGGCGACATCATTCCACCTGGTTTCCTGAACCTTGTAATTGGCAGATAGAATAGAATATTCCGCTCCAATAGGTGCCTCTGTTTTGTAGTGAAAGTAGTTTCTGTTTCCTTCTGTCCAGTTTTTTTGTAAAATTCCGGGTGTAACGGCTACTTCATCCTTTGCTGTGCTTATTAAAACATCAAGGGTAGTTTGATCTTTACTAAAAGGTTTTTTGCGGGACTCAGCATCGTAAAGAGAAGGTAAAGCCGGGCGGGAATAAAGATTATACTTTTTTCGTTGTGCCGCATCACTGATTTCCCTGTACCGATTATATCCTATCGTCGGGAGCATTTCGAAATTGGTGAAATAGGTACCGTTTTCCACCACCAATGGTTTTGAGCCGCTTTGATCAAAACCCTTTTGCTCATAATTAACTATGAATTCAAACTGCAGGGAATCTCCCGGTTTCAATGCTTGCTCCAACACATAAATATGGTGGCTGAGTTCTTTGTCTGTTACCACTGCTTCAGCCGGCATATTAAATTTTACCTCCTTAAATTCCATGCCCGAAGCACTTCCTACCTGTATGGTATCTATAGCTACCAAATGGCTATTCACCAGAGTATAAGCTCCACGTATCTCCGCCCTCTGCCGGTCAGGATATAGATCAACTTCTAGCATGGTAGCTGTTAGTTGTGGCTGCGGGGAGTTTCTGTACCTGCCATAGCGCTTTTCGTATTCAGCCTTGCGGTCAAGTAATTCGGCGCTGGTCACGTATTCATTCAGCACATTTGTATTATAGAAAATATAACTTCCCATTGTAAGTAAAATCCCTGCACCTATTATTGCCACCCAGATTGTTGAACCTTTAAAATTGCGGTGAGCGTTTTTAATACGAGCTTTTAAACTTTGTTCTTTACCCCTTGGCCAAAGCAATCTCGCAGCCACAGCAAGTAGCAGTGCCCAGGCTATCCAGTAAAATTTAAAATAAATCCATGGACCAAGTGTGGGTCCAAAGCCTCGCATATCGGAATACCACCAACCCGGGGCTGCTCCAAAAATGAGCATATTGTGTTCTACTCCAAAGTAATATGGAAAAGCAATAAAGCCGAACATGAGAAGCACTATTAGGTAGCCAATATATTTTTGATTTACGATTACGTGTACTACCAGGGCAAGCAGCGCAAAGAGAAGGTAATCAACGAATTGAAGTCCGAAAAGAGCCTTTATATATAAACTGATCTCTATAGTATCATAACCCAGAATTAACTGCATAAGAATTCCACCCAACATAAGAATGCCCATCCAAACAACTATGATGAAAACAATCCCAAGATATTTACCTGTAAAGAGAACCCAATCCTGTACAGGTGTGCCATCAGCAATATCATTTATTCCCTTATCCCGCTCATTCCAGACAAGCTCACCAGAAAAAAAAATGAGGAGCAGTGGAATTATAACCCACGGAGAATTTGCACTGCCTACCGGAGCAGTGAGGAAACCTATTACCTGTTGGGTTGTTGGAAGCATAGGAATCCCATTCTCGGTCATAATTAGGAAGCCAAAAACAGCTGAGGCAATGGCAATAATTGCGATTAAAAAAATTCCTAATGGATTTCTGGCTATTTTTCTGAATGATTCCAGGGCGATTCTAATCGCCTGGCGGAATTGGGATGTAAAACCAAAATTTTGCTGCACCCGAGGAACATGGATAGCGGCTGCCCTGATTATTGCGGAAGGTTCCGCAGAAGTTTCAACCGGTACTTTTGATCGCTTTTTAAATCGACCCCACCAGCTTTTGGTTGCCTGATGAGTAAAACTGAAGCGTTGGTAAGTAAACCATAACAATCCTGCAGCCACACTCAGCCACAGCACACGATTCCACAAAAACATTCCCTCTAAGGAAATTAGTCTTGTATTTTTATCTGTTGGGGTCCAGGTTTGCATCTCATTGCCTACAATCCCTGCAATACCAATTGGATCCAGTAATATTGTAAGATCCCAGTTTATGAAAATATTTGCCGCCGATAATGCGATCATCTGTGGGAAAATAGCCAGTAACAAGCCGGCAATATAAGCCGTCATTACCCCCCGGCCAAGCACTGCAAAAGTAAACTGCAAAGCAGTGGCTACAAGAACAGTGGGTAACGCGATCAGGAACAAAACATTCAGGTAAACAACAGGTCTAAACGGCAATAATTCCCCTTCCACCATCCCCGGCAGGTAAAAAGAAAGCAATAATCCCAAAGGCAAGGCAAGAATTAGCAATGCATTCACTGCCAAGGCTGCCAAAAATCTTCCTGCTAAATAGTTAAGCTTCGAAACCGAAGTTGTATATATAAGAGGATGTATTTTCATTTGCACATCCCGGGCTGCAGCTTCGCCGGCTACAGATGCACCAATCAAAAGCCAGATAAGGCCGCCAAAAATAGTCATCCCCGTGATGTGCAGTGTATTATTTGGGTAAACTCCATCCCCGGTTGCTATAAGCAGCTTCATACCAATTGTAAAAGCTAACAGTACCAGTAGATAAAGCCAGGTGGAAATTCGCCGTGTCTGGTAGGCGAACTCAGCGAGAAAGATCTTCCGGAATATCATAGCTGCACCTCTCCTTTCTGTTGTATAGCCTGCTTTTGATAAAAACCTGCCATGGTGGAGAAGTAAACATCTTCAAGATCGGGTGCTACAAGTTCAAAGCCGGCACCCGGATCCTCTTCGCTATAAATATGAACTACTGTTCGTCCGCTCAAAAGTTTGGTAGAGATGATCTTATGCTCCCGCTCTAATTCGGGTAAAAGCCTTTTCTCTATAATTCGGCGCCAGATCTTTCCCCGAAGTTCTTCCACTGCCTTAAGGGGCTCGGCTTCCTGCAAAATTTTACCTTTATCAATAATAGCCATGCGGGTGCAAAGCTCACTCACATCTTCTACTATATGGGTAGATAATATTACCACGCTATTCTCACCCAGCTCACTCAACAGGTTTAAAAATCGCACCCTTTCAGCAGGGTCTAAACCGGCTGTGGGCTCATCTACGATCATAAGTTTTGGATTTCCCAATAATGCCACAGCCACACCAAATCGCTGCTTCATTCCTCCCGAAAATCCGCCCAATTTCTGCCTTCGTTTTTCCCAAAGATTGGTTTGCTTCAGTAAAGCTTCTACCACTTCTTTTCGGGAAGCCCGGTTGGTGATGCCTTTAAGCACGGCGAAATAATCCAGTAGATCTTCTGCTTTTGCTTTGGGGTACAATCCAAACTCCTGCGGCAGGTAACCCAAAGTCTGCCGAACCTTGTCCTTCTGGTTTATTACATTTATATCCCCCAGAAATATCTCTCCGCAATCAGGCTCCTGCAGTGTTGCCAGGGTGCGCATTAAAGTAGACTTACCCGCACCGTTTGGTCCCAGTAAGCCATACATTCCGCTCGGGATATCCAGCGTAATATTATTGAGTGCCTGCACTCCATTTGAATAGGTCTTTGTGACATTTTTGATTGACAGGCTGAATTGATGATTTTCCATTATTTTTGATCGTTTATCTTTTTTTGAAGTAAGAGAGGCATCTTTGAATTATTTACGCTCAATTTCTAAACAAATGAAAGGGTATGGTTCTTAAGATTCAAATGAGATATACCACCTCCGATAAATTATCGACCAGTGACAGATTTCCTTCGGCTAAAACATTTGCAGATCAATTTTTTCATTTCGTAGATTAAGAAAGGCTAACGGTCGAGTAGGTAATTAGAAAATGACAGGAAAGAATACCTTTGTTTTATGAAACGGATCAAAAAGATTTTCACGCTGGTTCACATAGTCCTCTGGATCCTGTTTAGCCTGCTAATAGCTCTGCAACTTAGCCAGGAATTCAGCTACTGGCTTTCGTTAACAATAGCATTGGTCCTGACAGCTTTATATGTGTTTTATGGCCATTTCCTTCTCCTCACCAGGTACCTGGGGAAGAATAAAAAACGGGATTATTTTCTAAGGCTTGCAGGAGTAGTATTAACGGGCCCTGCACTATATATCTTGTTACACCCCAATAAGCAGGATGTTTTTGATGATTTATCTGAGTACTATTTCGTATCACTGATTTCAATTATAACTCCTTTTATTTTTTTAAGCTGGCTCGCCAGAATTACAGAGAATTTGGTATTGAATACTATAAGGAAAGAGCAGTTGGAGAAACAGGCTGTACAGGCTGAGCTGTTCTATCTAAAATCTCAGATCAACCCGCATTTTTTGTTCAATACATTAAATAACATTCATACCCTGGTTTACAAACAAGCTGCAACTGCCCCAGAGGCTGTTCTTCGATTGTCTTCTCTTATGCGTTACATGATCTATGAATCTAATGCTCACACAGTGCCTCTTTCAAGAGAGTTGACCTATTTGCAGGATTACATCGGTTTGCAGCAGCTGCGGTATAAAAATGCCACGGTTGTAGAGCTGGAAGTTACGGGAGATATCAATGCGTGTTATATCGCCCCGTTACTGTTCGTTCATTTTCTTGAAAATGCTTACAAACATAGCCCTGCCAAATTGGATTCCGGTGAAATTCAGGTAAAGGTGGAGATAAAAGAAAATACTCTTATCTTCAGTATTCAGAATCCGGTAATAACGAAGCAGTCAAAGGCCCTGGATGAACCCGGCGGCATTGGGTTACCGAATATTAAAAAGAGGCTTCAGTTGTTATACCCAGATACCCATACGCTCCAGATCAGCAGCGCCAATGACAGGTATTCGGTTATTCTGAAAATTACAGACTTACACCTTCAGCTAGATGAAAGAAAAGATCACCTGCTATATCATTGATGACGAGCCACTGGCCCAGGAAATACTTGAAGAATATATAGCAAAAGTCCCTTTTCTTGAGTTAAAAGGCACGTTTATGAGTCCACTTGATGCAAATATTCATATTCAGGAAGACAAACCAGATTTGCTGTTTCTGGATATCAATATGCCCGACTTGGATGGGTTAAGCTTTATTCCTATGCTAAATCCCAAACCTCATATCATACTCACAACGGCTTATGATCAATATGCTTTGAAAGCTTTTGAGCTGGAAGTAAAGGATTACCTGCTAAAGCCTTTTTCCTTTGAACGTTTTTATAAAAGCGTTCTACGGATATACCAGGAGCAAAGCAGCCAAAAGCAGCCGGAAATGAAAGAGCCCGTATTAGATACACCGCCAGAATCTGGTTTTATATTTCTAAAGGTTGGGCATAAGATTCAGAAGCTGGCCATTCAGGATATTATTTACGTAGAGGGAATGCGGGATTATTTAAGAATCCACACTGCTAAAGAGAAAATAATGACACTTTTGAATTTTGCCAAATTAGAAGATCTGCTTCCCGCTAACAAATTTGTCAGGGTTCATCGCTCTTTTCTGGTAGCAATCGATAAAATAGACCATATTGAGAAAAAGAGGATCAAGATAGCTGATCAGGTTATTCCGGTAAGTGATACTTATGCTGATGCTTTTTTCAATAAACTTAAGGGATTGCGGTAGAATCAGGTCTTTTCGGCAATTTATTTTTTTATAATCCAGCTTGCCATCTCATTAGAAATGGCAATCTTTTTTTAGCTTCTCCTGTGAATCAAAATTTTCCGGAATTGTTTGGAACGTCGTATATGTTTTAAGAATTTCATTATCTTTTGATTATAAAAATTATCAATGAAAAAGCTCCTTATTATACTGCTACTCATTTCAGCTCCGGTTTGGGCGCAATCTCCTGAAGAACGCATTGCTGAAATGGGAATAACCCTTCCTGAAGTTCGACAACCTTCTGCAAACTTTGTTAAATGGCGACAGGTTGGAAATTTACTTTTCTTAGCAGGGGAAGGAAGCCCTGAGAAAGGAACCTTAGGAAAAGATCTTACCACAAAAGAAGGTTATGAAGCGGCACGAAATACCGGCATCAGGATCCTTGCAACACTAAAGGCTGCAACAGGAGACCTGGATAAAATTAAACAATTTGTAAAAGTACGCGGAATGGTAAGTTCGGCTCCAGATTTTTATGAGCAGCCACAGGTAATCAATGGGTTTTCTGACCTTATGTTTGAAGTTTTTGGCGAACGGGGTAAACACGCACGGGCCGCTGTAGGCCACGTAAGTTTACCATCAAATATTGCAGTTGAAATTGAGGTAGTGGTGGAGCTAAAGGAATAGTTTATATAGCTTAAGTTTGATTTAAGCAGTATTACCCGGGATTCTAAATGAACCTTTCAGGATCAAAAAAACTTTAGGTAAAGGATTCCCCCGGGATTTCTTTTGGTCCACCTTTTCCAGTTGTTTAAGAACTTTCTCAGCTACAAAAGCTTTTTGATCGCTTAATTTTCTTTTAAATGCGGTAGCTTAAAACATTCCTTTTACAGCTGTTCGTACCCTACCTGAAACTTTTCTTTTTCTGTTTATATAATCCGAACAAAATATAAGAGTGTTAGAGGTGTTTTGCAATTTTGGAAAAGTTGCGAAAGTTTCATGTTTAATTGAATTTATTAAACTCAATTTATGGATAGGGGAGCTTAAAAGAAAAAACCACTATGGGCATCAGTCGCAAATGAAGCATCGCACTAAGTAAGGTTTAGAAACCATTATAATTTAATAGACGATTAAGAAATTTGATATCCTTTAAGCTAAAATTAGCTTTTATTAAAATAGATTTAGCATTTTATAAGAGGATAAAAATCAGCAATTAGTTATATTAATTAGACTAACATTTAAAGATATAATTATGAAAAAGC
Source organism: uncultured Antarcticibacterium sp. (assembly GCA_964639695.1). Classification (GTDB taxonomy): domain Bacteria; phylum Bacteroidota; class Bacteroidia; order Flavobacteriales; family Flavobacteriaceae; genus Gillisia. Next base: position 8,944 of record CAZXEY010000116.1, read on the forward strand.
CGATTTTACTATTTACAATTCTTATAAGTTTTAGTTTTTCATTTTTATCATGCAGAGATAATGTGGAGGAAGCGGATGAGGTGATGGAAACGGAAGTATATGAAGATGAAGTTGCCACAAACGGGTTCGGAGACTATGATCTCAACGATGATAATTTTTGGGATTCTGATGAATTTGGAGATGCTTATGATGAAGATTGGACTACCTGGGATGCCGACGGAGATACCAATCTAAATGACCGGGAATTTTACACTACCACATACGGTTGGGTAGATACCGACAATGATAACTTTATTAATGAAGCGGAATGGAATGAAGGATATAACAATTTATACAGTGGTTATGGTGCTGTAGGAGATTTTGATGAGTATGATCTAAACGACGACAGTTTACTTGATGAGAATGAATGGTTTGAAGGTTGGGGTAACACAGATTGGTTTAATGATTATGACGTGAACGATGATCTACTTGTAAATAA
>CAZXEY010000117.1:0-9391 GCA_964639695.1 uncultured Antarcticibacterium sp.
ACTGGAAAGTAAAGGTCTTTTTTGTTTGTAATAATCACGTACTGCTGTATTGGGGTCGTCACCATTTATTCAAAACCCTTCATTTTATTGATGAAGGGTTTTTTATAAATAAAGTTTCGTAACCAGGTCTAAGAGTGCAATGCCCGACAGCTATAGATAAAGTTTGTACTACTGTATTTCGATAATTGATGGTAGTGGGCGTAATAAAGTTTTATCAGCGGGAGTTTGTTGATTCTGAAGATTTTTTACCAAAAATAGAAGGTATTACTTTTTATATACAGTACCTGTCACAGGCCAAAATTAAAATTTCGTGACAGCTTTACGATTTATTTGTTTATGCACTTCAACAGAATGGAAAAATGGAATTTGCCGTTATAGGAATGCATAGTAATATCACAAAAAAATCGACGTCTGCAAATTGAATCTTTTTAATCAAATAGTGATTTAACTAAAGTAATTATTCCTTTGAACATAAAAAATATTGCCAGGATACATACAATAATTCCCGCAATGAGAACCGCAAAATAAAAGGGATGGTTTTGATTGTTAAAGGCAGTATAGAGAATAGACGGGCCAATGAAAGCTAAAGGAAGTGCGCCGGCCAGGTATTTTATGCCTTTTCCTAATAAGGTTTTATTCGTGTGTTTCATTAATTCTACTGAATAGTAAAAGTAATATCATCGGTTTCAGACAAGCGGAAAAATCCAAAAGCAAAATTTTCAGGTTTTGTAATATTTTTAATGTTACCTCTTACCGTAGTTGGCTGGGTTTGAAAAGGTCCTCCATTACTACTGCCCGATTGTGATCGTAAAATAAACATATATTCATAAAACCTTCTGGAAATTCCCTGGATCTCAAAACCTACTTCTTCGCCGGGGGTTAAATCTTCTTCTGTAAAATAAGCAAAAGTGAGATTTCCATTGGTGAATTCATCATCATATATTTGAATAGAAAGATCCTCGTGAAAAAACCGGAAGAGGTAATAATTTTCCTGTTCCACGGGATCAGTAAAAAAGGCTTTTAATTCAATATCATCTCCGTTAAAACCTCCATTGCTATTTTGTTCAATATATTGAAGAGGTGGTGTAGGGATGAATTCTGCCTGGGCGGTATAGATTTCCTCATTATAAATTACTTCCAGGCGGTATTGAGCATCAAATTCTGTTATAAAGTCGGTATTCTGATATATTCCGGGGGAAGTTTCTCCAAATATAAAAGCCCGGTTGTTCCTGTCATAAACCGTTACTGAGGCATCGGTTGCCGGCGGAACAAAATCATCAAAAAATGGAGCTGTAGTTGTTAATTTTATCACCTGATTATTTCCGGGAGTACCTTTTTTCCATAGCAGCGAAGCTTCTATAACCAGTTTTGGATCATTTTCCTGTAATTCTACTTCTACTACTTCTTCGCAGGAAAGAAATAGGAACGAGAAAAGGAATACGGTTACAAATTTTTTCATAATCTAAAATTTAAAATTATAAGTAACTGAAGGGATAATTCCAAATAGGGATAACCTAACGGCTTCATTATTACCAGAATCTTCATTCTTTCTGAAGCTTAAAGAAACTGCATTTTCCCGATCGTAAATATTATAGATTCCAAAATTCCAGGAAGAACTATAGGATCTATGATTCTTACGTTTTGGGGTATAAGTGGCTGAAAGATCCAGGCGGTGGTAGGTTGGAAGTCTGTCACTATTTCTTGCAGAATAAACAGGAATGGTAAGATTCTCAATTCTATACTGGCCCGTAGGATACGTGGTGGGTAAGCCCGATTGAAAAACGAAGTTCGCATTAATTTGCCACTTTTCATTGAGATCGTAATTTCCGGTGATCGAAATATCGTGAGGTTTATCATAACCTGTACTATACCAATCGCCTCTGTTGATACCCGATTCAACAGGAGTTCTACCGGCAGTTTTTTGTTCAGATTTGGATAGGGTATATGCGATCCAGCCGTTAAATTTTCCGGTAACTTTTCTTAACAATATTTCTAAACCGTAGGCTCTTGCTTCCCCGGCTAAAACAACCTGCTCTATAGCATTGTTTGCTATTAAATTCGCTCCATCGATGTAATCAAGGCGATTATTTATCGTTTTATAAAATGCTTCCACTTCAAAAGAAAAATCTCCTTCTTTTAGATTATTAAAATATCCTATAGCAACCTGATCAAGTGTTTGAGGGTCTATGTACTTCCCACTAGGCGCCCATACATCCAGAGGAGTAGGAGAGCTCGTGTTGGTAATAAGATGTAAATATTGGGTCATCCTGTTATAGCTGGCTTTCACCGATTGAAAATCATTAATGCTGTATGCAATGGAGAACCGTGGCTCGAAATTGTAAAAAGATTTTTCTATTTTATTTTTATCCAACTGTTTTAGTCCAATGGGATCTGCTAGCTGATAGATCTCGAAATCTTCATTAAAAATTACCGGATTATCATTTCGATAGAGGTTCAATTCACTTTGTCCCAACCGATAGAAGGAACTAAATCTCAGGCCATATTCTGCAGAAAGATTTTCAGAGAATTTATGCTCAAGAGATACATAGGCTGCATTTTCGAAAGCATATTTTTTTGTTAGCTCAAAGGCATTTATTCCCGAGTCTGGTGTGCTGGGTTCAATTTCTCCGGGATTAAATTCGTAGTAGGTACTTTGCAAGCCATAATCCAGTTGCAGTGTTTCATTCAGGTAATGGTTAACGTCATATTTTAAGTTCAGGTTTTTAATTCCGCTGTTCCAGTTAAACTCCACGAAATCCAAGGTCAGACCATAATAATAGTCACTATAGATTACCGAAAGATTAGTAAAAATTTTATCAGAAAGTAAGTGATTCCATCTTAAATTAAAAACTGAATTTCCGTAGGTATTCTTAAAACTTTCACTAATATTAAAAACATCCCGGCCAAAATATCCCGAAAATAAAAGGCTGTTTTTCTCATTGATCCTATAACTTAATTTAGTATTCAAATCATAAAAATAAGCTGAATTTGGATTGTCTGTAAGCTTCAGGAAAAGGTGAGCATAAGAGGATCTGCCACCTATAAGAAAGGAGCTTTTTTCTTTTTCAATAGGACCCTGTAAAAGAAGCCTGCTCGAAATAACTCCTATTCCACCATTAGCTTCAAAATTTTTACTGTTACCATCTTTCTGATAAATTTCAAGGACAGAGGATACCCTCCCTCCATACTTAGCTGGAATTCCTCCTTTATAAAGCTTCAGGTTTTTTATGGCATCAGGATTAAAAACAGAAAATAATCCGAATAAATGAGAGGAATTATAAATTGTTGCTTCGTCCAGAAGAATAAGGTTTTGATCCACGGCACCACCCCGAACGTTAAATCCCGAGGAACCTTCACCTGCATTTGATACTCCCGGAAGCAAAAGCAAAGACTTTATGACATCCACTTCACCAAAAAGTGCAGGAATTCTTTGGATGGTATTGATATCCAGTTTGTTAACGCTCATTTCAGGTTTTCGAATATTTAATTTTTCGATGTTTTCAACAATAACAATTTCCTCCAAACTTTCTGAAGTCTCCCGTAGAGAAAAATCCAGGGTAGTATTTTCTGTAAGATTTATGGTGGCTGTTTCATTTAGGTATCCCAGGTAAGAGACAATGATCCTGTGCTCTCCCTTGGGAAGTTTTAATGAATAAAATCCATATTCATTACTTGTGGTACCGGTATTTTCGGAGGGAACTAAGATATTAACCCCTCTTAAAGTCTCATTATTGGAAAGGTCTTTTACAATACCTTTTAAATTAAAAGTTTCCTGAGCCAGGATGGAAGTAGAAAAGAAGAGTAGGAGAAAAAGGAGGGTAAAGCTAATTTTCAATTTTTTTAGTGTAAATATAAGACTTGAAGTATTTAATACTTTATTGGCTATATTGTTTTACTGAAAAAAGGCCGGATTTTAATCCGGCCTTTGTCTATATTTCTGAACTTATTTTAATTTTCCAGAATGGTATTGAATTTTTTACTGGGCCTCATTGCTTTACTTGTTAGTTCTTCTGAAGGGTAATAATACCCTTTAATATCTACAGGTTGCCCCTGGGCATCTATTAATTCCTGAAGAATTTGCTCTTCATGGGCCTCAAGTTCTTCTCTAATACCGGTAAACCTTTGTTTTAAATCTTTATCCTTATCCTGATTTGCTAAGGCTTGTGCCCAATATAAGGCAAGATAAAAATGACTTCCCCTATTGTCAAGTTCATTGACCTTTCTGGAAGGTGATTTATCATTTTTCAAGAATTTTTCTGTTGCTGCATCAAGAGTTTCCGATAAAATCAAAGCCTTTTTATTATCAAACTTTTCTCCTAAATGTTCCAACGAGACTGCCAGAGCAAGAAATTCTCCTAAAGAATCCCATCTTAAATGTCCCTCCTCAAGAAACTGTTGAATATGTTTAGGTGCAGATCCTCCGGCACCGGTTTCAAACAAGCCGCCGCCATTCATTAAAGGAACTATAGAAAGCATTTTTGCACTCGTTCCTAATTCGAGGATAGGAAAAAGATCTGTTAAATAGTCCCGTAGAACATTTCCTGTAACAGAAATGGTATCCTTACCTTCTTTTACTCTCTTTAAAGTAAATTCGGTAGCCTGTGCAGGGGCCATAATTTGAATGTCCAATCCTGAAGTGTCAAGGCCGGAGAGATATTTTTTTACTTTATTAATTATTTCAGCATCATGGCTTCTGTTTTTGTCCAACCAAAAAACCGCAGGCATTCCTGAAGATTTAGCCCTGGTAACAGCTAAATTAACCCAATCTTTTACGGGTGCGTCCTTAGTTTGGCACATTCTCCAGATATCTCCTTCTTTTACTTCGTGAGAAAAGATAACATTTCCTTCATTATCTAATACGCGAACAGTCCCTTCTTTTTGAATTTCAAAGGTTTTGTCGTGTGAGCCATATTCTTCAGCTTTTTGCGCCATTAAACCAACATTGGGAACAGTTCCCATGGTTTTAGGATCGAAAGCTCCGTGTTTTTTACAAAATGCAATAGTGGCTTCATATAGCCCTGCATAGGTGCTATCAGGAATTACGGCTTTTGTATCCTGCTGTTTTCCTTTAGCATTCCACATTTTACCTGAGGTTCTAATCATTGCAGGCATGGAGGCATCAATAATTACATCACTTGGTACATGAAGATTAGTGATTCCTTTATCTGAATTAACCATTGCAAGTGCCGGTCCTTCTTCAAATCCTCTTTTTAAATCGGCTTTAATTTCATCACGTTTTTCTGAAGGAATATTATCAAGGTTATTTACAAGGTCTCCAAGGCCGCTGTTGGCATTTATTCCTGCTTCTTCTAGGGCTTTGCCATGTTTTTCAAATAAATCACTGAAGAATACTCTTACTGCGTGTCCAAATATGATGGGATCTGATACTTTCATCATTGTTGCCTTTAAATGCAGTGAAAAAAGAACATTTTTTTCCTTAGCATCCTTTACCTGCTCTTCAAGAAATTTGATCAATTCTTCTTTTCTCATTACAGTAGCATCTACAACTTCCCCTTCCAAAACTTTTAAGTTCTCTTTAAGCGTAGTTCTATTACCACTTTTATCTTCCAGTTCAATTTTCAAACTTCCTGCAGATTGTAAAGTATGGGATCTTTCGTTGGAGTAGAAATCACCGTCGTTCATAGTTGCGACGTGCGTTTTCGAATTAGTATCCCATTCCCCCATAGAATGTGGGTTTTCCTTTGCGTAATTTTTGACTGCTCTTGGCGCTCTTCTATCTGAATTTCCTTCTCTTAAAACTGGATTAACAGCGCTACCTTTTACCTGGTCATACTTCTTTTTAATCTGTTTTTCTTCATCATTCTTAGGATCAGAAGGATAATCGGGTAGTTTATAGCCTTTACCTTGTAATTCCTTAATAGCTGCTTCCAATTGAGGCTCGGAGGCACTAATATTGGGAAGTTTAATAATATTTGCTTCAGGTTCGTTTACAATTTGACCTAATTCCCCTAAAGCATCAGGTACTTGTTGTTCCTGTGGTAAAAATTCTGAAAAGTTTGCAAGGATCCTTGCTGCCAGTGAAATATCTGCTGGTTCTATTTCAATATTCGCTGTTCCGGTAAAACTTCTTACAATGGGTAAAAACGAGAAGGTGGCCAACATGGGAGCTTCATCTGTTTTTGTATAATAGATTTTAGATTTTTGTATCATATTAGAATAAAATTTTTCATACCCAGGGGGAATAAATTAACACCTCCCTATAATGCATGGTTTTGTTAGTAAATGCTCAATATTTCAGAAAAATATCAGGGATTGCGAAGATAAGGTTTTATAAAATTTTTTCATAACCTGCGATGATTAAAGTAGATATAAAAAATAAAAAAGCCATTTCAAAATACTATGTATATTGAAATGGCTTCTAACGAAATAACGTTTTACCGCTTAACTTTTACATCTTAACAGGTCAATTACTAGAACCCGTAGCGTGCGTTATTTCACTTGAAATAGTTGCTCACAAACGCGCTCAACTAAATCAAAAGAGTTTTTATCTTTCAAACTATTTTTGCCAAGCAAAAATTATTGCGTTATATAGAAGATAAAAACATATGTAAAGAACTTTGCTTTACTGCGTACGAGAAAGAAATCCTTTTGTCATTCCTCTAAGTACACTTAAATTTACGACAGAACGAAATAATAAAAAATACTTTAACTTATTTTTTGCACAGTGTTAAAGTGTTAATGGTAAGTAGTTTAGGAGCTGAATATTGTTTACTTAAATGATTCTTCCCTTATTTTTTGGATGAAATTTTGAAATAAAAAAGCTCCGGAATTTTCCGGAGCTTTTAGTTTTATTTGAAGATGATTATCTTCTAGCTTCTTTAATACGGGCTTTCTTACCTGTAAGACCTCTAAAGTAATAAATACGGGCTCTTCTAACTTTACCGGCTTTATTAACTTCAATCTTTTGAAGGGCAGGCATATTTATTGGGAAAATACGCTCAACTCCTACAGTACCACTCATTTTTCTAATGGTAAAGGTTTTTGATGCCCCTGTTCCTTTTACCTGGATTACAACACCTCTAAAAAACTGAGTACGTGTTTTTGCACCTTCCTTAATTTCGTAATACACAGTGATGGTATCACCTGCAGAGAATTCAGGAAATTCTTTTTTTGTAACGAATTCGTCTTGAACGAACTGGATTAACGATTCCATAGTTAATTTATTTAGATAAGTCTAAGCCAACATTTCACGTATTTCGCCAGAGGTTGATTTAGAAACGAGTGCAAAATTAATAAATAAAAAATGAAATACAAGATTAATTATTAATTAATCTTCACCTAAAAGATCGGGTCTTAACTTCCTGGTTCTTAGGTAAGATTGTTCTTCTCTCCAGGTTTCAATTTTAGGAAAATTTCCGGAGGTTAAAATTTCTGGCACTTTCCATCCTTTATATTCTGCAGGCCTGGTATAAACAGGTGGCGCAAGCAGGTCGTCCTGAAATGAATCTGTAAGAGCAGAAGTTTCATTCCCCAGTACTCCGGGTATTAATCGTATGATACTATCACATAAAACTGCGGCTGCCAATTCTCCGCCCGAAAGGACATAATCTCCAATCGAAATTTCTTTAGTGATAAAATGATCTCTTACGCGTTGATCTACACCTTTATAATGCCCACAAAGGATAATGATATTTTCTTTAATTGAAAGGGTATTGGAAATCTTTTGATTAAGGCGTTCACCATCAGGAGTCATATAGATAACTTCATCATAATCCCTTTCAGATTTGAGCTTAGAAATGCATTTATCTATAGGTTCAATCATCATTACCATTCCTGCACCACCTCCAAATTGATAATCATCAATTTGTTTATAATTATCATTTACATAATCTCTTAAATTGTGTAAATTAATTTCTACCAGTCCTTTTTCGATTGCCCGTTTTAAAATAGAAACATCGAAGGGGCTGGTTAAAATATCTGGTACAACAGTGATAATATCAATTCTCATAATTCAATTATTAACCGTTGCAAAGGTCTTAATAAAATTTATTTCTCGTGCGTCTTATTTCTCTCATCCTGAAGAAGACGTCCCAAACGTTGCTCTTTTTCAAGCGCTTTTGCCCTATAGGCGTCAAATTCTTTTTCTGTAACAGCAAGTTTTTCCCTTGCTTCTGCTGTGTGTTGGTGGCTCTTTTTATATCTTAAAATGAAGAAGATCAAGGTTAAAACGAGCACTGCAATTATACCCCAAACTATGGACATATAAGTACTTTTATCTACAGGCATTCCCAGAAATGAAATAGAATCTTTCTCGGCCATTGACTCCTGTAAATTTAGTTGAGCCATTTCAAGATCTTCTCTTAGTTGGTTAATTTGATCCTGTTGTTGATCTATAGTGTTTTGTTGGGTAACTATTTGATCATTTATACCGGCAATAAATTGTAATGTGCTGTTTCGTAATTTTACCAGCTCATTATAATCAACCACTTTAAATCCTTGATAATCATTAGAATTTTGAATTAAATTATTGAACTGATTTTCAACAGGATTTTCAACTCTTATAGTATCCTGTGCATTTACTATTACCGCATTAAAAATTAAAAAAATACCTGCTAATAGTCCTCTTATCATTTTGATCATTTTTATTTAGTAACTAGACAACGTTCCATAAAAAAACTTATTGCTGTCATTTATTATTTCCTGTTTATTTTCAAAATTTAATCTTTTTTGGATTCTTTGGCTGCATCTTTAAAATTAATATTCTCCTCTATATCACCTGAAATAGCCTTGAACCATGCATTTTTAAATACATTTAATATCGTGGTAAAAATTCCTGTATCTAAATTATTAAGGTCTCCCTCAAGTGGTGCCTGAGTCGCGAGGGTATCTGTCCCCTGATTTTTAAGAAGAAATTTAAACACTCCTACAAAACCCTCCCAAAGTTTTTCAAAAAATCCCTGATCTTCTTTTCCTATTAACTTGGTATTGATAAACATTGGTTTTAAATATCCCTTTAAAAATCCATCTGAAATTGCAAATTCACTATATAGTTCAAAGGTTCCACTTTCAAAATCCACTCCCAGAGCATTTGAAATAAGGTCGTTTAAGGCCGTTACATTTGCCTTTTGGAGCTCAAAATTTACGTCCATATCGGGTATTTGTTTAAGCAAATTTAGATTTCCATTTAGAGTTACCGCACCACCTCCAATTGAAACTCCGGTTGCTTTTAGATTGGAAGGTAGTACCTCCTCTTCATTCACAACATTGCTAAGGTTTGTCGCTTCCAGATTTATATCTTCAATAAAAAGACTGATTGGTGGATCGGCAGAAATTTTAATAAAATTTGTCTTTCCATTATGTACACTAAGATGGTTTATATCAATAGGTACAAGATCTGTAAGAGCTTTTGTCCAGTCGTTTACATCTGCTT
>CAZXEY010000118.1:0-9378 GCA_964639695.1 uncultured Antarcticibacterium sp.
ACAATGCACCGATGCCTACCATAGCGCCAAGCATTTTGTTTGTTTTTTGTATTGGTATTTGTTTGTTTATGCTAAAATAAGAATATTTAAAACAAGGGTTATTCCGATCCCGAACTTATAAACCGCTCATCCACTTCCAATATAGTTCCACAATTATCACAGGTTCGCAATTCTTCGCTCTGGTAGAAATGTTTAAAATGCCTTAAAAAATCTGTTTCAATGTCTTGCAGCGGAAAGTATACCTCATATAATTTATTATTGCAGTTATCACAAAACCACAAAAGACCGTCTTTTCCTTCTTCCCCAATTCTTTTCCTTTCAATTACAAGCCCAATGGAGCCTTCCTTCCTCACCGGAGAATGAGGTATTTTACCGGGATGCAGGTACATATCTCCGGGACCAAGCTTCATTGTTTTCTTTTCACCATTTTCCTGAACATGAACCTCAATTTCCCCTTCTAATTGATAAAATAATTCTTCCGTTTCATTATAGTGGTAATCCTTTCGGGCATTAGGCCCTCCTACCACCATTACTATATAATCGTTTGCGTCTCTGTATAAATTTTTATTCCCGACAGGCGGTTTAAGTAAATCCCGGTTTTGCTCAATCCATTTATTAAGATTAAACGGCTTATTAATCCCCATAATTTTTATTTTTCTTAAAATTAATCATTCTCGTTCATAATTAGTAAAGCAACAGGAAATCATTTTAGGATAAGGATTAAAAAAATTTTCATAATAGAACATCACGGAAAATTCATTATTCCCATATTTTAAAAATCACTACTTTTAACCCTTCATTAAAGCTGTTATTTTAGTATTTGCCTATCATATTTAATAAAAACTACAAACTATCATTTATGAAAAAACTACTTCTCCTGTTGTCTCTGGGTATTGTGTTTTCCTGTAACCAGGCTTCCGTAGATAAAAAACCTTTGGGTGAAACGGAACCTAAACCAGTTTCAGATAAAGTCCAGGGTGATAATTTTGGAATTGTTATTCATGGTGGAGCAGGAACAATTTTAAAAGAAAACATGACCGATTCCCTGGAGGCTGCTTATAAAGCGGTTTTGGAAGAGGCGATTAGGACTGGACACGACATTCTTGCTAATGGAGGAACTTCTATTGAAGCAATTACCCAGACTATAAATGTTATGGAAAATTCACCGCTGTTTAATGCAGGAAAGGGTGCTGTTTTCACCAATGAAGAAAGAAATGAACTGGATGCAGCTATAATGGATGGAGAGACCTTAAATGCCGGTGCAATTGCAGGGGTAACCACAGTAAAAAATCCTATTAACCTTGCTTATGAGGTTATGGAAAATTCACCGCACGTGCTATTATCAGGCAAAGGAGCTGAACAATTTGCACAGGAAAGAGGGCTGGAAATCGTAGATCCACAATATTTTTATGATGAGGCAAGGTTCCAGGCTTTACAAAAAGTAAAAGAATCGGAAAAAATGCAGTTGGATCACGATGCCAATACCACCGCTTTCTACGATCCTTTAATAAAGGATTCTAAATTTGGTACCGTTGGTGCGGTTGCTCTTGATAAAAACGGAAATTTAGCGGCAGGGACCTCTACAGGAGGTATGACCAATAAAAAATGGAATAGAATTGGGGATGTTCCTATTATTGGAGCTGGAACTTATGCCAATAACCTTACCTGCGCAGTATCTGCTACAGGTTGGGGAGAATATTTTATTCGTGGAGTAGTAGCTTACGATATTTCTGCAATGATGGAATACAAAAAAATGAGCCTGGCAAAAGCTGCTCAAAAAGTAATTCAGGAAAAATTAACTGAACTGGGTGGAGAAGGTGGAATTATTGCAATTGACGGTAAAGGAAATATTGCAATGGAATTTAATTCTGCCGGGATGTATCGTGCAGCAATGAACAGAGATGGAATTTTAACTATTGGTATTTATAAGGAAAATGACACTCCAATTGAAGCAAGAGATGAAGCTGAACTTGAAGCGACTGATACTACTGCGACGAAATCTGAAGCCGGAGCAGAAGAAACTAATTAATATAATAAGATGTAGGCGTAGAATTAACAGGTCCTTCTACGGAAATTAATAACAAAAAACCCGAATTTTCATTCGGGTTTTTTTATTTTAAATTAGCACATCATCATAATCTGAAGATCTTTCCATTACCTTTTTAGCATACGAACATTGGGCTTTAATTTTTAAATTATTTTCCCGGGCATATTCCGCCGCTTTGTCAACCATTTGTTTACCAATCCCTTTACCCTGGTATTGAGGATCAACTTCTGTATGATCTATAATTATTGTGTTCTCCCCTTCTTTTTTGTAGGTCATTTTACCTGCACGTCTTTCATTTTCTTTAGCTTCAAAATGACCACTTCCTGTGCTGCTGTTATTTTCAATTTCCATATTCTTTTTCATTTAATTAAACATTTTCCTCGCTCGTATGCAAAGAATTAACTTAGTTTAACTTCCCTCCTTTTGCTGCCCACCAGGGATAAGTTTCCACTTTTAATCTACCCGCCTGCACCATTGGATCCAACTTTGCAAGACTATCTGCCGTTTTTAAATTAGGAGTATTATAAATGACAATGCCCCGAATCTCACCATCGTCTCCCATAGGCCCGGCAAGGCTTATGTAACCTTCCCTTGCCATTCGGGTTAAATGAGCCATATGCTGTTCCTGAAGTTTAGCCGCGGTAATAGAATCCTGCCCCCGGTTTTCCCCTTTCTTTAAAAGCACCAGGTAGTATTGCTGCATCAAATAAGTAGAATCCCCTTCCTCGTATGTGAAAGTTTGGTAGCCCCCTTCTTTTAAATCCTCCAGCTGTTCTTCAATACTCAGCAATCTTTTTTCTACAGCGGCATCTGTAGGAATTCCCCGAATATTCTCCGGTTTGTCATTGCACGAGATACAGAAGACAACTAGCCCCGATAAAAAGATTTTTCTGATCATAATTATTACCAATTTTTATAAGGATTTACGCATAAATGTGAATTGTAATATTGCTTATCTCCCGTAACTTCTTTCCCCAGCCAATCGGGTTTAGAATAATAAGAATCTTCAGCATCCAGTTCTAATTCAGCAATTGTAAGGCCTTCATTATCACCATCAAATTCATCAACCTCGAATATATGGCCATCATACTTAACCAGGTATCTCACTTTACTTATTATTCCCGGTTCACATAACTTTATCAATTCTTTTGCTTCAGAATACGGGATTTCTTTTTCCCATTCATATCTGGATAATCCATTTATTGATGATTTCCCCTTGACTGTTATAAAAGCCTTTTCTCCTTTTGTCCTTATTCGAACTGTCCTGTCGCTATGAGAATTTAAATATCCCTGGATGATTTTGTCGTGCCGAAAAGATTCTTCTTTATAAGCACCAGATTTTACCAAAAATTTTCTTTCTATTTCAGTCATTATCTAGCCTTTAGCTATTGCTTTTATTTCGTCAGAAGGGATTATGCTTTTATTATAACCTGTATTGGAAACCTTCACCATAGCTTTTGCAATGGTTGAAGGATCTATAGATCTATATTTACTTAGAGATCCTACTAAAACAAAATTTAACACCTTCATTGCCTGCTTGGCAAAATTTTCCATTGGTCTCTTCTCTTCCCTGTTACCGGCAATTAAAGAGGGTTGAAAAATATAAGTATGAGGAATATTTTGAGCCAGCACGTCCTTTTCCATTTCACCTTTTATCCTGTTATAAAACATATTGCTTTTTTCATCGGCGCCAAGAGCAGAAATTACAGAAAATTTGGAAATGTCATTATCTTTAGCAAGTTTTGCTGCTGTGACGGGTATACCATAATCTATTTTTTTATACACCTCTTCATCTGGAGTTTTATTTTTAGTAGTTCCAATACAGCAATAAACTTCGTCTGCTTTAAAAACTTCCTTTTGCTCCTCAAGATTCAAAAGGTCCACCAGGTGCTCCTCAACTTTGTCACTGTTAACTGCTGCAGGACTCCTGGAGAAAAGTATCACCTTTTTGTAGCGGGCATCAGCAATAAGGTCCTGTAATAGTATCCCGCCGGTAAGTCCTGTTGCACCCAAAATTATCGCTGTTTTCATAATATTTAACGCTGATTCATAGTAAAGATAAGATATTGTTTTCATACAAATCTTCACTGGTAAGGCAGAGATTTATTTAAATTTACAGGTGGAAAATTTGAATTTCATAAGGAAGATCATTCATATAGATATGGATGCCTTTTATGCCTCTGTAGAGCAATTGGATAATCCTGATCTAATAGGAAAACCTATTGCCGTGGGAGGAAGCGAAGAGAGAGGGGTGGTTGCTGCAGCCAGCTACGAAGCTAGAAAATTTGGAGTAAGAAGCGCCATGAGTAGTATTATAGCAAAAAAAAATTGTCCTGCTCTCATTTTTGTAAGGCCTCGTTTTGATCGCTATAAGGAAATATCAAACCAAATAAGGAATATATTTCACGAGTATACAGATCTTGTAGAACCTCTTTCTTTGGACGAAGCATATCTTGATGTTACCGAAAATAAAAAAGGGAATCCCAGTGCCACTTTAATTGCTAAAGATATAAGGGCGAGAATAAAAGAGAAAACCGGATTAAATGCCTCTGCAGGAATATCAATAAATAAATTTATAGCCAAAGTTGCAAGTGACGTTAATAAACCAAATGGACAAAAGACCGTGCCTCCCGAAGAGGTGGAGGAATTTCTGGAAAAACTGGATATAAGAAAGTTTTATGGCGTAGGAAAAGTAACGGCAGAAAAAATGTATCAACTGGGAATCTTTAAAGGAGTAGATCTAAAAAAGAAATCAGAAGATTTTTTATCTGAAAACTTCGGAAAGAGTGGTACCTTTTATTACAATGTGGTAAGGGGAATTCATTTAAGTGAAGTAAAGCCAAACAGGATTAGAAAATCATTGGGAGCCGAAAGGACTTTCGACGAAAATATTTCTTCAGAAATTTTTATGCTGGAAAGGCTGGAAAACATTGCAGAAGAAATTGAGAAAAGACTTCAGAAAAGCAAAGTAGCAGGCAAAACAGTTACTTTGAAAATTAAGTACAGTGATTTTAGCCTTCATACAAGAAGTAAAACCCTGCCCTACTTTATTTCTACCAAAGATCTTGTGCTGGAGTACGCAAAGGAATTGCTTTACCAGGAAAAAATGAAAAATTCCGTAAGGTTACTGGGGATTTCTTTATCCAATCTTAATACCGATAAAGCTGAAGAAAAGGAGGAGAAAAAAATTGAGGTCCAGTTAAAGTTTAAATTTTAAAAGCCATCTTTTATTACCAAAGATGGCTTTTAGTAGGGAGTAGATTTAACCTGTTTATTTTATTTCAGATACCCGTAAGGTATTTACCATACCACGATCTGTTATTGGCATTGCTGCAAGATTAATTATAAAATCGCCTACATCCACATATCCATTCTCCTGAGCCATTCTGTTTATGTCCTCAATAGTCTCATCTGTACTGGCATATTTATCATAAAAAAAAGCTTTTACTCCCCATAATAAACTTAGTTGTGATAAGATCCTTTGGTTAGAGGTAAAGACCAATATATTGGATTCCGGTCTCCAGGCAGAGATTTGAAATGCTGTATATCCACTATTCGTTAAAGTACAAATTGCAGTGGCTTTGATCTCATTGGCCATAATTGCTGCGTGAAAACACACAGCTTTTGTAATATATCTTCGGGTACGAATATGCGGTGGGTCGTGAGGAACTTTAATTAAAGGAGAGTTTTCTACGCTTTTAATTATTTGCGTCATCTTTTGGATCACCTGTACCGGATAATTTCCAACTGAAGTTTCTCCACTTAACATTACAGCATCTGCACCATCCATTACAGAGTTTGCTACGTCATTAACCTCTGCCCTTGTTGGGGTAAGGCTGGTGATCATTGTTTCCATCATTTGGGTTGCAATAATCACGGGAATTCGTGCTTTTTTCGCTGTTAAAACCAGTTGCTTCTGGATAAGCGGTACTTCCTGAGCAGGAATTTCCACCCCCAGGTCTCCCCGGGCTACCATTAATCCGTCGCAATAGGCAACAATTTTATCAATATTTCTAACTCCTTCAGGTTTTTCAATTTTTGATATTATGGGGATCTTATGATCGCTGTGTTCTTTTATTAAATTCTGAAGTTCTATAAGATCCTCTTCATGTCTTACAAAAGATAAAGCCATCCAATCAACCTTCTGTTCACAGGCAAAAATGGCATCTTTAATATCTTTCTCAGTTAATGCAGGTAGGGAGATATTTGTATTAGGTAGGTTTACCCCCTTCTTCGATTTAAGCGGGCCACCCTGAATCACTTTAGCAACCACCTCATCCTTTTTGTTGGTGCTTACTATTTCAAAAATTAACTTGCCATCGTCCAAAAGAATTCTTTCTCCTTTTTGCACGTCCTGAGGAAAGTTTTCGTAATTCATATACACGCGTTCAGCAGTACCTTCAAATTTTTTACCCGTGGCAAAAACAATTTTATCCCCGGGATTTACAACCACCTCTTCTTTCATAACACCAACCCTCAATTTAGGACCCTGAAGATCGGCAAGTATTGCTGCGCCAAAATTATATTCATCGTTAAGCTCCCGTATCATTTGGATCCGTTCCTTTACATCATCATAATTAGCGTGGGAAAAATTTATCCTAAACACATTAACTCCCTCTTGAAGCATTTCCTTTAAAACTGCTTTCGTACTTGTTGCGGGACCTAATGTGGCTACGATCTTTGTTCTTTTACTTGTTGGCATTATTCTATAATTAAATTATTTCTAGACTTCAGTTGATTTTGATCAACAGAGTATGTTGTTAATACATTAGGAATAATAGAAATTTTACTTATCATTTGCTGGATTGTTTTATTATCAGCATCCTCTTCAATTTTCAAAAAGTAATCTACTTCTTTATATTCCGGAATTAAGTGCGTTACCAGGGCTGAGACTTCTTCATCTACAAATAAGGAACCAGAACTCACTATTTTTTTAACAGGACCCTGATATTTATTCTTAATCAAATAAATATTTCTATACCTGGCAGGCTCCTTGAATTCGTACAGTGGGTACTGTGCCTGAACGGCACCATGGTTAAAATCCACATCAAAACGCGCTCGTTTTAATTTAAATTGTAGATTCTTATTTAGGAAGAAAGCCATTTTGTACTCTTCAAGAGAACTGTGAATGGCCAGCAAATGAAAATCCTCTTCAACATCATCCAGCAGCAATTTGTGGGGTAACATACTCCTAAACTTTAATGCTAAAGATAAAATAAGATTGCTAAATTATGATGTTTTTAGCCGCAATTTTGTAGATAATTTACGAAAACGATGTAGTTATCGCAGAAAATTACTTCGTTTCTATTTTATTTTGTAGTGCGTAATAGGCACGTTTTGAAGCTTTTTCCTCAGCTTTCTTTTTTGAAGTTGCCCTGGCTTTTGCAACCACGCGATCATCAATACGAAGTTTTACGGCGAAATGTTTGATTTCATCATTACCCGTATCATCATAAACTTCATAATTAAAAGTTTTCTTGGTCTTTTGGCACCATTCAATTAAAAGGCTTTTGTAACTAATTACCTTTCCTTCCAGCTGCTCAATATCGATATAAGGGTTTATAACCCTTTCGTATATAAACCTTTTGCAATATTTATAGCCTCGATCCCAATAGATAGCTCCAACTAAAGCTTCAAATAGATTGCCATGGATATTAACCCCAAATTGGTCCTTTGGAATATTGGTTTGTACAAAATTGATCAAACCAAGATCTTTTCCCAATTCATTTAGATGTTTTCTACTTACTACCTTAGATCTCATCTTTGTTAAATATCCTTCATTACCCCCCGGGACCGTTTTGAACAAATAACCCGCAATAACAGCGCTTAACATTGCATCTCCCAGAAACTCCAGTCTTTCGAAATTTATGGCATTTCCTTCTTTATCTTTTTGGTTAAGAGACCTGTGAGTGAAGGCTTTTTGATAGTGAGTGATATTTTTAGGTTTAAAGCCTAAAATCTTTTGCACGGCAATAAAAAAATTCCCGTCTTTAGAAGAACGGGAATTTAATATATTTCGAATAAGGCTCATGTTCCGGCTATTCTTCGAATTTTTTAAATATTACACAAGCATTGTGACCACCAAATCCAAAAGTATTACTCATTACCACATTAACTTCCCGTTTTTGAGCTGTGTTAAGTGTAAGGTTTAATTCTGGATCAATATTTTCATCAGGGTTTTGATGATTAATAGTTGGAGGCACGATACTGTGCTTCATCGATAAAATCGCCGAAATAGCTTCAATGGCTCCGGCAGCTCCTAAAAGATGGCCGGTCATTGATTTTGTGGAATTGATATTAATATTTTTTGCGTGTTCTCCAAATACCTTGGTAATAGCTTTTAGTTCAGCTACATCCCCCAGAGGAGTTGAAGTACCGTGTGTATTAATGGCGTCTATATCTTCAGGTTTCAAACCTGCATTCTTCAGGCAAGCTTCCATAACCGCAACTACTCCGTTTCCTTCAGGATGTGGGGCAGTCATATGGTAAGCGTCAGAAGACAACCCACCACCAACAAATTCAGCATAAATTTTCGCTCCGCGTGCCTTTGCGTGTTCATATTCCTCAAGGACGAGAGCTCCTGCTCCTTCCCCTAGGACAAAACCATCTCTGGTTGCATCAAAAGGTCGGGATGCGGTCTCCATTTCGTCATTCCTGGTAGACAAAGCATGCATGGCATTAAAGCCTCCCATTCCTGCCTGAGTAACTGCTGCTTCTGATCCACCTGATACAATAACATCAACATATCCTAAACGAATATAATTTAATGCATCGATCATAGCGTTAGCAGCAGAGGCACAAGCCGAAACAGTTGTGTAATTTGGGCCCATAAACCCATGGCGAATGGAGATATTACCCGGGGCAATATCTGCAATCATTTTAGGAATAAAAAACGGGTTAAAGCGTGGTGTTCCATCACCTTTTGCGAAATTCGTTACCTCATCCTGAAAAGTTTCAAGACCACCAATTCCCGCTCCCCAAATAACACCAACTCTAAATTTGTCAACTACATCTAGATCAATTCCTGAATCTTTTATTGCTTCATCGGAAGCAACTATAGCATATTGAGCAAATCTGTCAAGTTTTCTGGCTTCTTTACGGTCAAAAAATTCAAGAACATCAAAGTTTTTGAGTTCACAAGCGAATTTAGTTTTGAATTTTTCGGTATCAAAATAGGTTATGGGAGCACTGCCACTCTTACCGGCCACCAATCCCTCCCAATATTCTTCAATATTGTTTCCAATTGGCGTTAAGGCTCCCAGGCCTGTAACTACAACTCGCTTTAACTCCATAAAGTATTATTCTTTTTTATTTTGCGTTTTCAATATAAG
>CAZXEY010000119.1:0-9251 GCA_964639695.1 uncultured Antarcticibacterium sp.
AATTCACTCACGTTAACCTTTTTCATAATTACTTATTGATTCTGTAAGATACAAATCTTTAAAACCATATTTTTTTTATCTTCGTCGTTAAAATAAAATAGTTGAATAAGCAGGAAATTATTACTCACGTCGCAACATTACTCCAGGAGATCCCGACATCCATGGAAATTATTAAGGATGATAACAAACGGGAACAGCGTTTTCGCTACCTCGCCAAATATATGGTTGAAAAGGCCATTGAAAAGGATGCATTAATAGTTTCAGAAAATGGCAGAGGAGTAGCAATTTTATTCCGCACCAACAGCCGCGATAAAAGTTTTTGGAAAGATACAATTCAGGATATTAAACTTGCTTTGAACGTAACGGGTATTCGTAAAGGACTGAAGGCGATGAAAACTCAAAAGTATGTTGCCAGTGTACGTCCAAAAGAAGGAGATTACCTGTATTGCTGGTTCTGGGGAATTCTGCCCGATTCCAGGGGAAGTGACGATAGTAAGACTGCTTATGAAATGAAGAATAAATTTTATGCAAAATCTAAGGAACTACAACTTCCAATTTATGCAGAATCGAGGATTCGTCGTATAAGCATTGCATACCAGAGGTATGGTTTTAAGCTTTTTCACGAATGGGATCACCCCAGTGGGGATAAAATGTATTTCCTGAAGTATACTCCACCACCAAAAGAAGAAGCAGATCTATAGTATAGTTAAACTTATAGTTTACTCGCGAAAAGCCTTACATCCTCATCGGTGACTTTACCACCACCAAGGATTATTAGCCGTTCCACTACGTTGCGCAGCTCTCTAATATTTCCCGTCCAGTCGTACTCTTTTAAAAGATCGATTGCTTCAGGAGTAAATTCCTTTTTGTTGACTCCCTGCTCTTCAGAAATTTTATTACTGAAAAAATCCACGAGCAACGGGATGTCCTCTTTACGTTCATTTAATGCCGGCACCTGAATTAAAATTACAGCCAGCCTATGGAAAAGATCCTCACGGAATTTTCTTTCCTCGATCTCTCTTCGCAGGTCTTTGTTTGTAGCTGCAATAACCCGCACATCAACTTTAATATCCTTATCACTTCCAACCCGGGAAATTTTGTTTTCCTGTAATGCCCGTAACACTTTAGCCTGGGCAGAAAGGCTCATATCCCCAATCTCATCCAGAAAAATGGTTCCCCCGTTTGCTGCTTCAAATTTTCCTGCACGATCTTTTACAGCAGAGGTAAAAGCTCCTTTTACGTGTCCAAACAATTCGCTTTCAATTAATTCTGAAGGAATGGCGGCACAGTTGACTTCCACCATAGGACCAGAGGATCTTTCACTTTTTTGATGCAGCCAGTGCGCAACCAGTTCTTTACCGGTGCCATTAGGCCCCGTGATAAGGACCCTGGCATCTGTTGGTGCAACCTTTTCAATGATTTCTTTAATTCTTGAAATATTTGGAGACTCTCCCACCATCTCATAGTTCTTGCCAACCTTTTTCTTTAGACGGGTATTCTCAACTACAAGTTCCTTGCGTTCCAGGGCTATTCTTACGGTATTCAACAACCTGTTTAGATCTGGTGGTTTGGAAATATAATCGAAAGCTCCCAGTCTCATCGCATTAACTGCGGTGTCGAGATCGCCGTGCCCGGAAATCATTACCACAGGAGTTTCTGGTTTTATCTTTTTTAAAGCCTCCAATACTTCAATACCGTCCATTTTAGGCATTTTAATATCACAAAGAATCAAATCGAAATCATCGTCTTTTGCTTTTTCAACACCCACCAAACCATCCTCCGCCTCTTCAACTTCGTAGGTTTTATTTTCTTCAGTTAAAATCTTTGCCAACACCCTGCGGATTGCAGCCTCATCTTCAATTATTAGAATCTTTGCCATTATAGTATAGAAAATTTAAGACCACCACGGCCGTAAAAAGAATTTGTTTCATTTATCGTATAAACCTTTTCCAGTTTATCATTTCTTAGCCTGATATCATTTACCAGGGTATGCCCTCCGTAAATATAAAAAGAAAAATTATCAGTGAAATTGTACTCATAACCCACCCCGGCTAAAACTATGGTCATTGAAATATTTTCAGCTACAGAATTTCCCAGATTGACAGAATCTATGCTAAAGTTGTTCTGGATATTTGCAAAAAAACCGTCCAGGGTTACAAAGGCCTGTAATGAGTTTTTATCGTTGATTATATAATTGAGGTTTGTTTTGGGAATTCCCAAAGCATAGGACCAGTTAGGATGAAACCTTTTATAATAATTAACCACCGGCAATGGGATGGGAATCCCCGAAGTAGTTGAATAACTTAAACCAAGAATTAATCTCCAGGGTTCTATATAGCGTTCATCTTCCTTAATTTTAATGAAGAAAACTGAACCTGTGTAAATAATATCATCTGCAAGGACGTCGCTTCTCTCAAAATTAGAAGCTGCCTGTACTCCAGCCTCGGCTCCAAAACGCCATATTTCATTTATTTTAAAGGTGTAACCAAGACTTGCGTTGTAAGACTCAAACCTGTCAAGATCATCGGTATTAAAGGTAGCGGCATCATTATATTTTAAATTGGTATTTCGATACTCAATGCCCGGAATAAGATAGCTGCCGTTCTCATTCAATTTAATCGGGAAATTTAAAAAGGTTCTGAACCTTCTGAAGGAATTATCAGAATCTGTTTGGGGAAAATAGGTGTATTCAATACGGGCAAGATCTGTGCTTTGTCCCCATACTACAGGTGTTATCGCACATACAAAAAATGCACAAAACAGTAAATATTTCCAGTTACTCATTTTCTATAGGGTTATTATTCCCGTTGTTTATGTTCGGCGGGTAATACATATGAACATCTCTTTGCGGGAAAGGAATAGTAACATTGTTAAGTCTGAATTTATCATCTATATTAAACCTCAACTGACTTTTAATTTTAGGATCTACAAAACTGTCGGTTACGAAGAAATGCAGAGAAAATATTAGGGCAGAATCCCCGAAATCCTCAAAAAGCACAAACGGTTCAGGCTTTTTCACAATTCCAGTTTGTTCCTTAGCACATTCCAGTAAAATCGCTTTTACTTTTTGAGTATCGCTACCATAAGCTACTCCAACTTTTACGAATTCCCTGGTTGTTTTATGATTTTGGGTGTAATTGAGAATAACATCGCTTATGAATTTGTGATTTGGGATAACCATTACCTTATCATCCCTTGTTAGCACCCGGGTGGTCCTGAGTTTTATATCTATAACACGGCCAACCCTGCCTTCCATTTCCACAATATCCCCAACTAAAAGAGTCTTATCTACAATAATAAAGATCCCTCCAATAATATCCTGAAACAGTTCCTGTAAAGCTAAACCTAAACCTACAAATAAGGCTGCCGATGCTGTTAAAAGAATGGTAATATCTATACCTGCGGAACTTAGGGTATGTATTATTTCGTGCAGGTAAATAATATACCTTATAAACTTAAATACACTAATGAACTTTAGTTTATCATTCTCCTGAAGTTTTCTGGTGAAAAGGTTCCGAATACCACGAAGTACGATGTTGGTAATAATAAAAACAATAATTACCAAAAGCACCAGGCCAACCGTGATTTGTATAGGATCATTTTCATTTCCAATATTAATTCCCAGTTCCAGGAAATTTTTAATGGAACCCCAAATATCTTCCTCCAGTACTTCCTTTACCTGATCTACACCGCTTTGCATAATTAATATTTAAGCCATTTATATAACTCTTTATAAGTAGGTTTTTTCCCGTACATAAGAATACCAACCCTATAAATCTTTGCTGCCAACCAAACGATACCGGCATTAGTTATAATTAGAAGGAAAACCGAAATAGCCAGTTCCCACCATGGAACACCAAACGGGATCCTCATTAACATTACTATTGGTGAGGTTAACGGGATCATTGAAAAAATCGTGGAAACAGACCCATGCGGATTTTCAATAACAGAGAAAAAACCTACGTAGATCCCCAGCATTAATGGCAGGATCACCGGAAACATGAATTGCTGTGTATCTGTTTCAGAATCTACCGCAGCCCCAATTGCCGCATAAATCGCACTGTAGAGAAAATAACCTCCAATAAAATATACTATAAAGGCGATCATAAGGGTAAGTAACGGCAGGTTAACCACATCTGTAATTAACTGCTGTACTTCATTTCCGGAAACTTGTTCCATACCGTGTGCAGCAGGAGGAGTTGGTGCCATTTCCAGTCCCGTTACCGCAGTGGCAACGGTAAATAAAATACCTCCCAGAAGAACCCAGATCGCAAACTGAGTAATTCCGGCAAGAGAAGTACCAATAATTTTCCCCAGCATTAACTGTATTGGTTTTACCGAAGAAACAATGATCTCAATGATACGATTGGTCTTTTCCTCAATAACGCTTCGCATCACCATATTCCCATAAATGATAATGAACATCATTAATAAATAGCCCGCTGCTCCACCAAAGATCATTTTAATATAACCAGACATTTTGGAAGTAGTGATCCCCTCAAAATTCTGAATTTTTATATTTACAGTAGTTTCTGCCGATTCTATTTTCGATATATCTACACCCCTGGAGATGAGCTCCCTCGAAGTTAGTTTTTCGGTAATGATTCGCTCTATTTGCTGAAGAGTACTAATACCGGGGGATTCCTTTCCATAAAATTGAATTGATTCGGCCAGTTCCGCATTATCATCAATATCAGGAATATGCAAAACTCCATAATATTCGTTTTCCCTTACCAGCTTCTTCGCTTCTTCCAAAGAAACTTCAGACATATCTATAAATTTCAATTCTTCAGAATCTTTAAATTCTCCTTGTAAAATTCCGCTGTCGTCATTAATAACAATAGTTCTCACTTCGCTGTTATTCAACATGCTCAGGTAAGCTATCAACATAAACATTCCCACCAATATAAGCGGACTTAAAAAGGTCATAACAATAAAAGTCCGGTTTTTTACCCGTGCCAGATATTCCCTTCTTATAATTAGCTTTAAATTACGCATTTTGAGTCACCGTTTTTATAAAAATATCGTTAACAGAAGGAATTACCTCAACAAAATGATTGACCTGGGATTTTGTTAACAGGTAG
Source organism: uncultured Antarcticibacterium sp. (assembly GCA_964639695.1). GTDB lineage: Bacteria > Bacteroidota > Bacteroidia > Flavobacteriales > Flavobacteriaceae > Gillisia. Next base: position 5,085 of record CAZXEY010000119.1, read on the forward strand.
TAAAGCAAGTCATTTGGAGATTCATTTGGCTTTATTTGAATACTCACCTTGAGATCTTTTGTAATACTTTTAAAATGGGCGGTTCCCACCTTAAATTTTTCATTCAGGTCCTGCAAAAGCGCATCTTCATCTGGAGAACTTAAACCCACCTCATAAGTATTGGATTTGTATTGCCCTTTGATCTCGGTAACTTTTCCATCCAGTAATTTATTGGATTTATGAATAAGTGCCATATAATCACAAAGCTCCTCTACACTTTCCATCCTATGGGTAGAAAAAAGAATGGTAGCTCCTTCATCTCTTAGCTGAAGAATTTCCTTCTTTATCAAATTAGCATTTACAGGATCAAATCCGCTGAAGGGTTCATCGAAAATAAGCAGTTTAGGCCGGTGAAGAACGGTTATAACAAACTGTACCTTTTGGGCCATACCTTTAGAAAGTTCCTGGATCTTTTTATCCCACCAGTGACTTATTTCAAGTCTCTCAAACCAATAACTAAGCCGTTCCTTAGCTTCGGCCTTGCTCAATCCTTTTAACCGTGCAAGATACAATGCCTGCTCGCCTACTTTCATTGATTTATACAAACCCCGCTCCTCGGGCAAATACCCAATCATCCCTACATCATTGGCCTGCAGCGGCCGGCCATCAAAATATATAGTACCCGAATCGGGCATCGTAATTTGATTGATGATCCTTATAAACGTAGTTTTTCCTGCTCCATTGGGACCTAACAGACCGAAAATACTTTGGTGAGGGATTTTAACAGAAATATTGTTTAGTGCAGTAAACTTTCCAAATTGTTTGCTTACATTTTCTGCTACCAAAAGATTATCCATAGAGAATTCTTAAAGAGTAAATATATTGAAATAGCTACGAAAAGAAGGGGTGTTAAGAGAATATTTAGAATTATACCAAAACAAAAACCCACCCTTAAAACGAATTTTAAGGATGGGAAAAAAATTGCTATGAAAAAGAAAAATTATCACTAAAGATTTTAGTGATACTCAAATATATAAAAATTATCTTAAAAGGATTATTTTTTACGAAAACATATCTTTTACTTTTTCAAAAAATGATTTATCAGTAGTTTCAGGACTCGGTTGGAAATTTTCATCCTTAGCCATTTTTTCGAAGAAATCGCGTTGTTCTTTATTCAATACCTTTGGCGTCCAAACGTTTACGTGGACTAAAAGATCTCCTTTACCATACCCATTGAGGTTGGAAATACCCTTACCGCGCAGTCTTAATATCTTGCCAGATTGCACTCCTTCCTCTACTTTTATCCTTACTTTTCCTGTTACCGTGTCTATTTCCCTGGATGCTCCAAGGGCTGCTTCAGAAAAACTTATGTAAAGATCATAATGTAAATTATCTCCTTCCCGCTGAAGGGTGGCATGGGGTTTTTCCTCTATGGCAACCAAAAGATCACCGGGTACTCCATTACCTGGGGCATCATTACCTTTTCCGGTTACCTTCAACTGCATCCCATCTTCAACTCCCGCCGGAATCTTGATGGAAACAGTTTCTTCTGCGGTAATTAATCCCTGGGCATCTGCATCTGCCGGTTTTCTATCTATAATTTGACCGGCCCCACCACAGGTAGTACAGGGAGAAGCGGTTTGCATTCTACCAAGAATGGTGTTGGTCACCCTTGTTACCTGGCCCGAACCATTACAGGTAGAGCAGGTTTTGTAGGTTGTACCGGGCGCCTGAACTTTTCTTTTTACTTTAATCTTCTTTTCAGTTCCATTGGCTATTTCTTCAAGAACAAGACTTACCCGAATTCTCAAATTGCTTCCTTTCACCCTTCGCTGACCTCCACCGAAGCCACCGCCAAAGCCGGAGAATCCACCGCCAAAGCCGCCACCGAAAATGTCCCCGAACTGGCTAAAGATGTCGTCCATATTCATGCCGCCACCGCCACCGAAGCCTCCTTCGAATGCCTGATGCCCAAACCTGTCATATTTGGCACGTTTATCTTCGTTACTAAGAACTTCGTAAGCTTCTGCCGCCTTTTTAAACATCTCCTCTGCATGTGCATCTCCCGGATTTTTATCGGGATGGAATTCAATAGCTTTTTTCCTGTAGGCCTTTTTTATTTCAGCCACAGAAGCGCTTTTACTAATTCCTAATATTTCGTAATAATCCTGTTTCATTTTATAGTTTCTTAAATTTCAAAATGTGACTACTTTCCTGTCACAACTTTTGGAAAGCGAACAATTTTTTCGCCCAGTTTATAACCGCGTTCCACAACATCTACAATCTTACCCTTAAGTTTGTCCGAGGGTGCAGGAACCTGCGTAATAGCCTCATGAATATCAGGATCAAATGAATCCCCCTGTTTTACATCCATTGCTTCAAGACCTTTATTCCTTAAGGTTTCCTTAAATTTATTATGGATTAATTCCACACCCTTTAGTAAATTTTTGTCTTTTGCTTTATTTATTTCATTCAAAGCCCTGTCAAAATCATCTAAAACCGGTAACATAGCAGTAATTACCTCCTGGTTGGCAGTCTTGAAAAGTTCTATCCTTTCTTTGGAAGTACGCCTTTTATAATTTTCAAATTCCGCAAAAAGCCTCAGGAACTTATCTTTTTCCTTTTCAAGATCGGCTCTTAAACGATCTTCCTCGGGAGCATCTTCACCTCTCTCATTTTCTACTTCCTCTATAGCATCATCAAGAAGATCTTCTACCTTATCTTTTACAGAATCTTCATTTAAATTTTGTTCTATATTTTCTCCGTCTTTATATTCTTTATCGTTGCTCATTAGTAATCGAATTTATTTTCCTTTTCAAAAGTCAAAATTACTGCCAATAAGTAAAAAATGTCAAAATGTCACAAATTAATTTAAGATTTCCTTAAGATTTGTACCGTAAGAGAAGACGTAATTTTACCGCTCACTAAAAATTAATAGTAAGAATGAAAAAATTATTTGTAAACGTTTTTATGATTGCCGGAATTTCATTGGCAACTGTAGGATGTAAAAATGATAATAAAGAAGCAATAACCAGCGACGCGGCAGAAGTTGCAGTTGCAGATGAAGCTGCTGTCCTATTTGTTGTAGACACTACTGCTTCTGTTATTGAGTGGAAAGGTAAAAAACCTACCGGAACACATACCGGAACGATCCACTTAGACAATGGAACTTTTATGGCTAACGACAGCATCGTAGAAAGCGGAACCTTCGTAATAGATATGAACTCTATTAATGTTACAGATCTACAGGGAGAGCAAAAGCAAAATCTTGAATCTCACTTAAAAGGAACTGTTGAAGGAAAAGAAGATCATTTCTTTAATGTAAATAAATATCCGCAAGGAAATTTTGAAGTAACCGGTATTACTCAAAAAGATGGTCGTACTATGTTACAGGGAAACCTTACCCTTAAAGAAGAAACTAAAAATGTGGAATTTCCTGTAAATATTACAAGAAACGGAGAGACTTTAATGTTGACCAGCGAGCCTTTCACTATTGATCGCACTCAATGGGGAGTTAATTATGGATCAAAATCTATTTTTGATAACCTTGGTGACAGCTTCGTTAATGATGAAATTGAACTGGTTATTAATGTTAAAGCTACAAAAGCTTCATAAATTTCATTTTTAAATTTGTTTGGAAAGAGGCTGCAATTTGCAGCCTCTTTTTATTCCACAAGATCTTCCATTGCCTTTGGAAGATTCTTATATTTAAAATTAAACCCAGTTTTTTCTATTTTCTCTGAACTAACCAGCTGGCTGGACAATACAGTTGTTGCCATTTCTCCAAGCGCAAGTTTTAATGCCGCTGCAGGAATATTTGGTAACCAGATTCTTTTCCCCATCTTTTTTGCGATGATTTTCATTAACTCTTTATTGGTTACCGGGTTGGGGGCTACGGCATTATAAGTACCCTCCAGTTCATTTTCCAATACATGCAGGAAAATAGCAGCGAGATCTTCAATATGGATCCAGGATTGCCATTGTTTCCCATTGCCAAAAGCAGCTCCCGCATTATAGGAAATTGGTTCTTTCATTTTAGGAAGAGCTCCTCCTTCATTGGCAAGCACAAGCCCTATTCTTATTTTACTCACTTTAATGTCCAGCTGTGAAAATCTATCTGCCGCTGTTTCCCAAACTTCCACTACTTCTCCTAAAAAGGAATCGTCTACTGCCTGTTGATCCTCATAA
>CAZXEY010000120.1:0-9106 GCA_964639695.1 uncultured Antarcticibacterium sp.
TCAATAAGGATTCACGATAAAAAGACTCAGGCCATGATGTTCGATTACCTTGGGTTTACCCCTGAGGAGGCTAAAGAACAATTTGGATTTTTAATGAACGCTTTTGAATTTGGAGCACCTCCACACGGGGGAATTGCCTTTGGTTTCGACAGGTTGGTATCTATTTTGGGTGGGCAGGAAACCATTCGGGATTTTATAGCTTTTCCAAAAAATAACGCCGGGCGCGATGTAATGATAGATGCACCGGCAAAGCTTGATGAAGAACAATTGAAGGAACTACATCTTCAAATTAAATTATAGAAAATAAAAATCCTGCGAGTAGCGGGATTTTTTATCTTCACTTCATAAATAGCCGGCAAGTTGAAGAACCTGTTTATAACACTTCCTGAAAAATTAGGAGCCTGGAAAAACGAGCATCTTTCTAATCACCAGTTTCTTATGTTCTTAAGTGCAGTAATTGGTTTTATTGCAGGATTGGTGGCGGTAATAATAAAAAATTTCACATATTATATTCAGTCTTTACTGGAAGGAGAATTAGTTATTAATTATCACACTGCATTCTACTTCATCTTTCCATTAATAGGAATTGCCCTCACTGTTGCTATTGTAAAATTCGTTTTTAAAAGAGATGTTGGGAATGGGATTCCAACTACCCTTCATGCTATTTCCAAAAGAAGTGGGATCATGAGAAAATTCCAGACCTATGCTTCTTTAATAACAGCTCCCATAACAGTAGGCTTTGGAGGTTCTGTGGGATTAGAAGCACCTACAGTTGTTACCGGTGCAGCTATAAGCTCCAATCTTGCAAGGATCTTTAAAATGAACCAGGCTTCACGAACGCTGCTAATTGGTTGCGCAGCTGCCGGTGCCATGTCTTCTTTATTCAAAGCTCCTGTTGCAGCCATTATTTTTGCCATTGAAATATTTAGCCTGGACCTAACCCTGGTATCGATGATCCCTCTTTTGCTGGCTTCCGTTTCAGCCATTTTAACTACCTATTTTTTCTCAGGATCAGATATTATTCTGCATTCCCAACTAAGTGATGAATTTCAAATCTCTGAAGTTCCATTTTATATTCTTTTAGGAGTTTTAGCTTCCGTTTGCTCTATCTACTTCACAAAGGTTTACTTTAGAATCAATAAACTCTTTTGCAAATTAAAGTCTCCTTTTACAAGATTATTGATAGGCGGTTTTTCCTTGGGTATTCTGGTATTCCTAATTCCTCCATTATATGGAGAAGGTTATGATGTAATAAATAATTTGCTTCAGGGGAATTATATGTTTGCCCTTGAAAATAATTTCTTTTCTGAAACTTTAGACAATATCTGGGTGGTGATTGCCCTCCTTGCAGGGCTGGTCATTTTTAAAGTAATTGCAACCTCTCTGACTTTCGGAGCCGGCGGAGTAGGTGGAATATTTGCACCTGTACTTTTTATGGGCAGTGCGATGGGTCACTGTTTTGCTCTAGTCATCAATAATTTAGGAATTCTTCAAAACCCAATTTCGGTAAGCAACTTTACAATGGTGGGAATGGCGGGTTTAATGGCAGGTATTATGCACGCCCCTCTTACTGCTATTTTCTTAATTGCCGAATTAACCAGCGGTTACGAACTATTTGTACCGTTAATGATAACGGCTGCTATTAGCTTTATGATCACTTCCCAGGTACAGCCACATTCTGTTTATACCCTGGACCTTGCCTCCCGTGGAGAATTAATCACCCATAATAAGGACCAAACGGTATTAACTTTGCTGAATATAAAACAAGTCATTGAAACGAATTTTGTCGTGCTAAATTCAGATATGAACCTTGGAGAAATCATTCGCAAAGGAGTGATGAAGTCGTCCCGAAACCTTTTCCCGGTGGTAGATGAACAAAAGAATTTTACCGGAATTATTTTATTGGATGATCTAAGGCCAATAATGTTCAATAAGAAATTGTATAAAGAATTACTGGCCCGGGAACTTTTACAGGTAACTCCCGAAATTATTGATTTTGGAAAAGATAGAACCACCGATATAATGAGAAAATTCCAGGAAACAGATGCGTGGAATTTACCGGTAGTGGAAAATGGAAAGTACATAGGGTTTATTTCGAAATCTAAATTGCTTACGGCGTATAGACAAAAATTAATTGAAGTAACAGTATAAATTATGAATCTAGTGATGAAAATTTTGGGAATCCTAATATTAATTTTAATAGGAACGGGATTCTATTTTAGAATTGATGATAATATTATCCTGGGCGACCGGCTCATAGGAATTGGTGTATTATTATCGGCATTTATATTATTGCCTATTTTTCTGGTCGTTAGATGGCGGGGAAAAAAACTGGAAGACTACACGCTCACCAAAAAAAATATGGATAGAATGAAGGATAAGGGAATCGATTAACTTGCTAATAATCAATAACGTTAAAAAGAATTTTATTTTAACTAACGGTGATTAATATAATTATGTAAGTTTGTGCTTTATTAATTATTTATTTTTTTTACAATGGAAGGTACAGTTAAATTTTTCAATGAGTCTAAAGGGTATGGATTCATTACAAACGACGACACAGGAAGAGACATCTTCGTACACGTTACAGGTCTTAATGGTGAGACTTTGAACGAAGGAGACAAAGTGGAGTATGTTGAAGAAGAAGGAAGAAAAGGATTAACCGCAGCTCAGGTGCGTGTGATCAACGATTAATATATTTTTGATATTTTAATTCGACAACCTAACCACCCGCTTAATCTTTTAAGCGGGTTTTTTTATCCCTCAATTTCGGCAAATTTCTTAACGGGTTTGTTCTACAGAAGAATTTTTTAAGCCTTCTATCATTGCCACCGTTAGTTTGGTAATATCGTAATCGTGTTTCCAGCCCCAATCCTCACGAGCCTTAGAATCGTCTATACTGCTGGGCCAGGAATCTGCTATTTTCTGGCGGAAATCTGGTTCGTAAGAAATTTCAAATTCAGCGATTTCCTTTTTTATTTCTGAAGCCAATTCTTTAGGAGTAAAACTCATAGCTGAAAGATTATAAGAAGATCTTACTTTGACCTTTTCTGAAGGTGCTTCCATAAGATCTACAGTAGCTTTAATAGCATCATTCATAAACATCATTGGCAAGCCTGTATCTTCAGATAAAAAGGAAGTGTATTTTCCATTTTTCAAAGCTTCGTGAAAAATTTCAACAGCATAATCTGTAGTACCTCCACCAGGTAAAGTCTTATAGCTGATGATTCCCGGGTACCGTACGCTGCGAACGTCTACGCCATACTTGTTAAAGTAGTACTCACACCAGCGTTCTCCGGTTTGTTTTGAAATTCCGTAAACAGTGGTAGGCTCCATAACGGTAGTTTGTGGAGTATCATTCTTGGGGGTCGTTGGTCCAAAAACAGCTATACTGGATGGCCAGAAAATTTTCTCTATTTTCTTATCCTTCGCCAGTTCCAGCACATGAAAAAGAGAATCCATATTCAATTCCCAGGCTTTCATTGGCATTTTTTCTCCGGTAGCGCTTAGCATAGCAGCCATTAAATAAACATCGGTTATTTCATATTTTTCCACAAGCTGCTCAATTCCCTGCTTGTCTTTTGCATCCAGGATCTCAAACGGTCCAGACTCCATTAACTCTTCTCCCCCTTCTTTAATGTCGCTTGCCACCACATTTTCGTTGCCAAACAGCTCTCGTAACTTTAGCGTTAATTCACTTCCAATTTGTCCGGAAGCGCCTATAATTAATATTTTTTTGGGAGTCATATGAAAAAATTAGGCTGCAAAGATATTGAATTCATAAAATAAGATGGAAGATTTCAAGTTAAAATGAGGATCTTTCAATTGCTGCCCTTTCTTCTGCTTTTAGAAAAGCTTTTGATTAACTTTGTCTTTCAAGTAAATCTTTTTATGAAATTATTTCTGAAATTATTTCTTTTTCTGTCTTTAATAAGCTGCGATCAAAATAAGGGTACTGGAGAAACTGCCAGCGTTCCGTCAAATCCCGAAGAATTCAATAAACAACTTGAAGTAGCTTCAGAAAAAGTAGTACTACTACCCGAAGCAACCGAAATAACTTCAGACTGGCTCGCGTATATAACAGCAGAAAGTGAAATAAACAATTTTGCCGACTACACCGTTAATGAAGTTATTTCTAATGCGACTCCAATTGCAGAAATAATGAAAAATCTTAAAGAAACTTTACCCGTGCCATTAACATCTACAGCTGTAAGTTCCAGATTAGCAGTTTTATACACCAAGGCAAAAGTCCTTGAACAAAAAGCGCAGAAAAGAACTGTAGATCCTATTGAAATCGCCACCGTTGCTGAACAAATCCCCTTGGAATTCAACAATTTCAAAATCCAGCTGAATGAATTGTTCTTAAAAACACTTGAGGATTTTGAAGAAGAGCTTGATGACCCGGAAGCAGACCAGGAAAGAGATCCTAATCGCAGACCTGAAATTACTGAACAATTTAATTAATAACTTCCAACCTCCCTATGAAAAAGCTTTCCCTCCTCGCACTGGCGATCCTTTTATCTGCCTGCGAATTCCAAACTCAAACTACTACAATAAAAGAAGTGGATAAGACAGAAGTGACAACGGATACATACGTTTCTAAGGATTCCATAAACAATGTTCTTGAAAAATGGCACGCTGCTGCTGCAAATGCAAATTTTGATGACTACTTCGGGCTTATGGCAGAGGATGGAGTTTTTATAGGTACAGACGCTACAGAGAACTGGCAGAATCAGGAATTCCGGGATTTTTCGAAACCTTATTTTGATAACGGAAAAGCGTGGAGCTTTTCAACTTTAGAAAGAAATATCTATGCTTCAGAAGGTGGTCAGATCGCCTGGTTTGATGAACTTCTGGATACACAAATGGGAATCTGCAGGGGATCTGGTGTACTGGCAAAAGAAAACGGAGACTGGAAAATTAAACATTATGTCCTTTCTATAGCCATTCCAAATGAAAATGTGGAGGAAGTGACCAAACTTAAGAAGGAGTTTGACGAGAATTTGATCTCCACCCTTCAAAAGTAAAACTGGCTATCTCTTGACTATATATTTTGCTTCGGAACAAAAATTGCAGTTCAATCAACTTTAGTATTTTTGCACAAATTTTTATAAACAACACGTAATGAAAAAATTAACCAATGCAGTTATATTTTCTCTTCTTGGAGCAGCCACAATTACCGGTTGTAAAAATGAAGAAGTGAAAGTGGAAGCGGAAGAATCCCGCGGAATTAATATTGCCTATATGGATACTACCGTAAGCCCTAAAGATGACTTCTTTAGGTATGTAAACGGAAGATGGGTAGATTCAACAGAAATTCCTGATGAATATACTTCCTGGGGAAGTTTTAATGTTTTGAGAAAGTCTACAGATGAGCAAACTCTTGCAATTCTTGAAAGAGCTTCAAAAAATGAAAAATTAGATCCAAATAGCGACCAGGCAAAAGCGGTTCTACTTTATCAAAGCATTATGGATACGGTTTCAAGGAACCAAAAGGGAGTTAAACCTTTGGAGCCATTTCTTGAGAAGATCAACAACATTAAAAACCAACAGGATCTTCAGAATTACCTGACTGAAATGCAGCAGTATGGTGGTGCCGGATTCTTTGGCTTTACTGTAAGAGCAGATGCCAAGAATAGTAATGAAAATGCGGCTTATATTTATCCTGCTGGACTTGGTTTACCGGACAGAGATTATTATATCGCCGAAGATTCAGATTCAAAAGAGATTCGTGAGAAGTATAAAGCACATATCACGAGAATGCTTCAGTATTTAGGAGATACCCAAGAGGAAGCTGCAAAAAAAGCTGAAAGAATCGTAGCTTTTGAAACCGGTTTGGCAAAGCCACAGCTTGATAAAGTTGAAAGAAGAGATGCAAGAAAGACTTATAATCCAATGCCTGTTGCAGAACTACAGAAACAACTACCTGCTATGGATTGGAACACTTATTTTGATAAAATTGGAGCTTCACAGGTGGATACCGTTATAGTTTCCCAACCTAAATACATACAGTCCCTTCAAAAAACCTTTTCGGGTAACAACGTTGAAGACTGGAAAACCTATTTGAAATGGACTTTACTCAACGATGCTGCGAGTACTTTAAGTACCGATATTGAAAGAGCAAACTGGGAATTTTATAACCAGACTTTACAGGGAGCTAAAGAACAACGTCCTTTAAAAGAGCGAGCTTTAGGAACAGTGAACCGAACCTTAGGAGAAGCTCTTGGAAAGTTATACGTTGAAGAGAATTTCCCTCCAGAGGCTAAAGAGAAAGCTCAGGAAATGATAGCCAATATTATAAAGGCTTATGAAAAAAGGATAGATAACCTTACCTGGATGAGCGACAGCACAAAAGTAAAGGCTAAGGAAAAATTAGGAACTACTACGATAAAAGTTGGTTATCCTGACCAGTGGAAAGACTACAGCGGCCTGCAAATTGCCGGACCAAAACAAGACGGTTCTCTTTTCCAAAACATGATGAACGCCAGCAAATGGAATGTTGAGGAAACGATGGATAAACTTGGAAAACCTGTAGATAAGTCAGAGTGGTTTATGCCACCTCAAACTGTAAATGCTTACTATAATCCTAGCTATAACGAGATCGTATTCCCTGCTGCAATCCTGCAACCGCCTTTCTATGACTACAAAGCTGATGCGGCTGTAAATTATGGCGGAATTGGTGCAGTAATAGGGCACGAGATTTCTCATGGATTCGATGACAGCGGATCAAGATTCGACGCTGAAGGAAACCTGAATAACTGGTGGACAGAAGAAGATCTTAAACAATTTGAAGGCCTGGGAACTGCACTTGCAGATCAATACAGCGCTATTGAAGTTTTGGACAGTGTTTACATCAATGGGGAATTTACCCTTGGAGAAAATATTGGAGACCTTGGAGGTGTTAATGCTGCCTATGACGGGTTACAAATTCATTTGAAAGAAAATGGAAATCCGGGTGAAATAGACGGTTTTACTCCCGAGCAAAGATTTTTCTTATCATGGGCAACTGTTTGGCGCACCAAAATGCGTGATGAAGCTTTAAAGAATCTTATAAAAACCGATCCGCATTCGCCGGGTATGTACAGAGCTTATGTTCCACTTCAAAACATCCAGGCATTCTATGATGCTTTTGATATTAAAGAAGGAGACAAGATGTATGTGAAACCAGAAAACCGGGTGTTGATCTGGTAATTAATATCAAAATGAAGAGAAGAGGCCGCAGCAATGTTGGCCTCTTTTTTTTGGAAAAGATTACTTATTAAATTTTCGCTTTAAATTTATACTGAAGCTTCTCCTGAAGTTTAACAGACTTAATAATTTTTCCTTTAGAAGCTGTCGATTTATCAAAAAAAGGTGGATCTAAATTCAATTTTTTAGCCTGGTTTGTATAGTATTCCTTTTTTGATGGATGGTTTGGATAAACCGCATTAATCGTTTCTCCCCAAAAACCCTGAGCTATTACCTCTTCTATTATCCCGATACAATCATCCTGATGTATCAAATTTACAGGAGCATCAGGATCCTTTATATCTTTTTTGCCGGCCAGATATTTTACCGGATGTCGGCCCGGACCCCATAATCCGCCAAATCTTATAACTGTATTTTGAAAATCCTTGTTTCCGTTAAGAATTTGCTCAGCTTTATGCAGCTGAAAATTTTGGGTAGGCACATCATTTTCAGTATAAATAGGAAAATCAGCCCTGTCTTCATAAACCGAGGTGGAACTTATAAAAATAGTATTCTTAACTGCAGATTTTTCGATGTAAGTCTTTAAATTTTTAATTCTGCCAACAAAATCGGCTTCAGGATCTTTTTTCAATCCCGGTGGAATGTCTATAACTAAAACCTCGGCATCAGATAAAAAAGCGGTAAGATCTCCCAATATACCATCTGGCAGCAAATTGATGTGGTAGGGAATGATCCCTTCCTTTTGAAGATTTATCAATTTCACCCGGCTGGTAGTGGAGCCTTTAACTGAATGCTCTGCCTCAAGAAATTTCTTAGCTAAAGGCAATCCCAACCAACCACATCCTAATATTGAAATATTCATAATCCAAATTTATTCCAGTGAAAGGGTTTTCTTTACCACAATCGCGTCATTGAGAACAAAAGGACGCGGCATCATGGTTTTCTCCCGTGGCTTTACATTTAATTCTTCGTTCTCTAAAAGATCATAACCGGCAGCAAATAATTGAAAATCGGGAGCAGTTTCGCCTTTAATACTAAATTCAATTCTTAAAGTATCCTTATTGGCTGCCTGGTAAGTCAATAACCTGTCCCTCCATCTTTTGCTAAAAATATGAAACGAATTTTTCCCAAGAGAAATGGAATCAGCTTTTAAATTATTTACGGTAAAATCTTCAAAATTTATATTCCTGTCTGTAAAAATTTCCATCCTGTTGATCTTTCGATTAGGAGCAATTTTCAAGGAATATCGTTTTTTACCGCTTAGAGAATCGGAGGTATTTATTTGCCTATAAACCACTCCCGGTTCAGGAATATTTACAACTGGAGCCGGAGTGGAATAGGAAAATCCGCTGTTATACTTACTGGAAAAATCCTCACTTATTACTGCTTTGGCAGGATCCTCTCCTAAATAACTTTGTGTCCAGGAGTCAAGCAAATTATCATAGGTATTCCAGGTAGCCGTATTTTCATCTGCATCCAAAACATACACAAGGCTGTTTGGCTTTTGCCTTTCTTCAGAAAAAGAAGATTTAAAATGTGCGATGATTAGAAGTACAGAAAATATTAAAAAAGTCACTAATCCCAATGCTTTTTTTCTTCGGAAGTAGCCAAAAACAGGAAGTAAAAGAGAGAATAGGAGAACCACTAAAATTGCAGCAACGAATAAGATTTTTAATCCAAGTGCAACCGGAAAATTAATCAAAAGCGGAAGCAGAACAATTAAAGCCGGAAGGCTGAGCAAAAGCATCAAAAAAAGGTTTGGCTTCTTCTGTACCATCATTATCAATAACTGAAAAATCACAAAATACCCGGGAATGATAAAATAGGCAGCACCTTCTAAATAAAAAGCAGCAAGAGCACAAATGAGCAACCAGAAAAGGATAGGAAAGATAAGGGTAGCTGCAACATTTTCTTTAGG
>CAZXEY010000121.1:0-9031 GCA_964639695.1 uncultured Antarcticibacterium sp.
AGTAAACGATCGCGGGGTTGCCATGCGGCATCGGCTGCAAATAGGCACCATAGTTAGTGATGCGATGCTAAGTGTGAAGTATATGGGAGGTGGTTATATAGGGACTATAGAAGAATGGTTTATATCAAAACTAAACCCCGGGGATTCTTTCACTTTTGCCGGTAAAACCCTGGAGCTGGTAAAGATTAAGAATATGCAGGTGCTGGTGAGGAAATCTCCAAAGAAAAATGCGAAAATTCCAAGCTGGATGGGTGGCAGGATGACCTTCTCTGCTCAAATGAGTGAAATGCTTCGAAAGGAAATGTATGAAGCAAAAGCTTCGGTAGATTCCGGGACTGTTACCGCTTATAAAAGGTCTCCAGAGTTAATAGCTTTACGGCCTATCTTGGAAAGGCAGCAAAGGGAGTCGATAATTCCGGGAAAAGATGAATTTCTTATAGAAACATTCAAAACCCGGGAAGGATATCATGCATTGTTCTATCCCTTTGAAGGAAGGCTGGTGCACGAGGCGCTGGCCAGCCTTTTTGCATACAGGATAAGTTTACTTAGACCCATTTCTTTTAGTCTTGCATTTAATGATTATGGTTTTGAATTATTGAGTGACCAGGAATTTGATATGCAGCAGGTTTTGGATAACGATTTGTTTACTGCAGCTTATCTAATGGATGACCTTCAGAATAGCTTAAATTCTACAGAAATGGCAAGGCGAAAGTTCCGGGACATTGCAGTAATTGCGGGACTGGTTTTCACCGGCTATCCCCACAAATTGATTAAAACAAAACATCTCCAGTCTAACTCACAGTTGCTCTTTAGTGTGTTCAGAGATTATGAATCTGAAAATCTTTTATTTCTCCAGGCCTACAGGGAAACATTTGAGCATCAACTGGAGGAAGGAAGGCTAAGGCTGGCGCTGGAAAGAATTGCGGGACACCTTCTCGATGCCGAGGAGCGTCTGGAGCACCTACCCCTTTTTCATTTCCTATAATTACAGACAGATTACGGGATAAATTATCTTCAGAAAAACTGGAAGATAGGATCAAACGTATGGTAGAACAACTCGAAAAAGATTAGATTTGCACCGTGATAAAAACGGTTAGTATTCAGGGGCAGAATTTACTTTTTCATCCAAGCGGGGCACTGTTTTGGAAGGAAGAGAGTATGCTTCTTATAAGTGATGTTCATTTTGGGAAAATTTCTCATTTTAGAAAGTATGGTAGTGCAGTTCCCCAGTCTGCAATTGCAGAGAATTTTCACCGGTTGGAAACTATTATAGATTTTTTTAAACCTGAAAAGATCTGTTTTTTGGGTGATCTTTTTCACAGTTATGCAAATCTCGAGTGGGATCTTTTTACCGGTTGGTTAAAAGAAGTAGACGCCACAGTTAGCCTGGTATTGGGAAACCATGATGTTATTCCCGCAACTAAATATGAAGAGGTGGGGGTAAAAGTTTTTTCTGAACTCATTATAGGAACTATTTTATTGACGCATCATCCCGAAGAAAGAGAAGATTTATTTAATATCTGCGGACACTTACACCCAGGATTTAAACTTAGGGGAAAGGGAAGGCAACAGCTGGGATTAAAATGTTTTTATAAAAGTCCCCGCCAGCTAATACTTCCTGCCTTTGGTGAATTTACCGGAAATTATTGGATATCACCTAATGAAGGTGATGAGGTATACGCGATTACAAAAAAAGAAGTATTTTTAGTGTACTAACTAAACTACCTACTTAATGACCCGCAATTTATCGGTTCTCAACCTATTGTCGGTAATATTGCTAATTATGGTAAGTTATTATTCGCAGGCAATTCGCCTTAATAATAATACCATTGGCAGTGTAAGCGACCAATATGAGAATTTATTTACTCCCGCAGATTATGCCTTTTCCATTTGGGGATTAATATTTATTTCTCTTGTTCTCTATTCCTTTTTCCAAATCAGCAGAGCCTTTTTTTCTGAAGAGGAAACAGATTTTATTTCCCGCACGGGGCCTTGGTTCATAATTGCCAATTTATGTAATGCTGCCTGGGTGGTGGTTTGGCTTTTTGAAGAGACGTGGCTTTCGGTGATCCTTATGTTTATGATTCTTTTTAGCCTTGTAATGATCATAAAACGTACAAGAATGGAACTTGATGATGCTTCCTTTAAAATTATAGCTTTTTCATGGTGGCCCATTTGTTTTTATGCCGGGTGGATAACTGTAGCAACAATAGCAAATGTAGCTGCTTACCTAACAAAGATTGGTTGGAAAGAAAGAATTTTTGATGAAAAACAATGGACAGTCGTTATGCTGATAGTTGCAGTAACGATAAATTTTTTAATCGTGTACAGGAGAAATATGAGGGAGTTTGCTTTGATAGGGATTTGGGCATTATTTGCCATTTACCAACGGCATCAGGATGATAGTTCTACAGTGGCTTTGACAGCTCTTGGAGGAGCGATTTTTTTATTTGTTTACGTTTCCTACCACGGTTATGTGAACAGGAAATCAAATCCTATGTATATATTTATCCACGGAAAGAAGGAGGAGGAATAGATCTTTTCAATCACTTCGATAAACCTGTTCCCTACTGCGCACGAACTGACAGTAATAAATCCTAGTCACCCGACCCATTGGATAAAATTCAGGATAGGCCCAGTCGGGGAGGTTGTATTTGTTAAGATCACTTCAATAAAAAACCTGTTCTCGACTGCGCTCGAACTGACAATAAATATTTCCAAATAAATTACTGCGGACAACCCGACCCATTGGATAAAATTCAGGATAGGCTCAGTCAAGGATGTAGTATTAGAAAAAGTTACCTCTTTTATAATGCTTTCGAACCAGAATTATTAGCTGAAGTACAGCCGGTAAACTTATTACAAAAATTTATTAATCTTTTGTGAGGGAGAAGAGTAGAGATTATCTTTGCCGCAATGAGTAAATCTATTATCGCCCAAAAATTTGCACAGTCTCCGCAACAGCAGAAACTGCAAAAATCTATTGCCTCTTCTCAAAAAAACAGTTCTAATATTCATCTTCGGGGGCTTGTTGGTTCTTCACTTTCTTTTGTAATTGCCAATGCCTTTGCTGAAGCTGATGCGCCTTTTTTACTGATTTTTAATGATAAGGAAGAAGCTGCTTATTATCTCAATGACCTGGAACAACTAATTGGGGAAAAAAATGTTCTTTTTTACCCCGGAAGTTATAGAAGACCGTACCAGATTGAAGAAACAGATAATGCAAATGTGCTGCTACGGGCAGAGGTATTAAACCGTATTAACTCCCGGAAGAAACCTGCTTTAATAGTTACTTATCCCGATGCTCTTTTTGAAAAAGTAGTAACGCGAAAGGAACTGGAAAAAAGCACCTTAAAAATTGCTCTCAATGACAATCTTTCTATTGATTTCGTTAATGAAGTTCTCTTCGAATACAAATTTAAAAGAGTAGATTTTGTAACAGAACCCGGTGAATTCTCTGTTCGTGGTGGTATAATTGATGTCTTTTCGTTTAGTAACGACGAACCCTATAGAATAGAATTTTTTGGGGATGATGTAGACAGTATCAGGAGTTTTGATGTGGAAACACAATTGTCTACAGAGCAGGTAAAGAAGATCTCCATTATGCCAAACGTCGAGAATAAAAGGCTCGATGAGGTAAGGGAAAGTTTTTTAAAATATGTATCGGCGAATACTGTTGTATTCGTAAAAAATAGGGATCTGTTGTCTGCTCAAATGGATAAGTTATTTGAAAAGGCAGTAGAGGCTTTTGAAAAACTTCCGGCAGAAGTAAAACATGGAAAGCCCGAGGAGCTTTTTTGTAATTCCGATTTATTTCAAAAGCAGTTGCAGGATTTTGCATTGGTTGAGTTGGGAAATCAAGGAATTTTAAAAGGTGGCGGAACAAAGAGAAATTCAGCAGAACATTCAGAAGTTACAGGGGATTATGAGCTAATAAATTTTGATACAAAACCGCAGCCTTCCTTTAATAAACAATTTGATCTTCTTATTGATAATCTTATTGAAAACCAGGAATCTGGTTACACGAATTTCATTTTCTGTGTTAGCGATCAACAGGCAAAACGTTTCCATGATATATTCGATGATCAGGACCGGGAGGTAAAATATCAAACTGTTGTTCTATCTATCTATCAGGGGTTTATTGATGAATCTTCAAAAATAGTTTGTTATACAGATCATCAAATCTTTGAGCGGTATCACAAATTCCATCTCAAGAACGGGTATGCAAAAAAGCAGGCTATTACCCTTAAAGAACTGACAAATCTTGAAGTTGGGGATTATGTCACTCATATCGACCATGGTATTGGAAAATTTGGAGGATTACAGAAGATCGAGGTAGAAGGAAAAATGCAGGAGGCGATCAAATTAATTTATGGGGAACGGGATATTTTATACCTGAGCATTCATTCCCTTCACAAAATCTCCAAATATAATGGTAAGGACGGGAAACCGCCAAAAATATATAAGCTGGGCAGTAACGCCTGGAAGAACCTGAAGCAAAAAACAAAGGCTCGGGTTAAGCATATTGCTTATAATTTAATTGAACTCTATGCAAAACGAAGGCTGCAAAAAGGTTTTGCCTTTGGACCTGACACTTACCTGCAGCATGAGCTGGAAGCTTCATTTATTTATGAGGATACACCAGATCAATCTACTGCTACTGAAGCCGTAAAGGTTGATATGGAGAATGAACGGCCTATGGACCGGCTTGTCTGCGGGGATGTAGGCTTCGGAAAAACTGAGGTCGCAATTCGTGCGGCATTTAAAGCGGTAGATAACGGGAAGCAGGTGGCTGTTTTAGTTCCAACTACTATTCTTGCTTTTCAGCATCATAAAACTTTTACTGAGCGGCTGAAGGATTTTCCTGTTACAGTAGATTATTTGAACCGGTTTAGAACTGCGAAGGAGCGAAAGCAAACTTTAGAAGAACTGGAAAACGGCAAGGTTGATATTATAATCGGTACCCACCAGTTGGTAAATAAATCGGTAAAATTTAAGGATCTGGGCCTTCTGATTGTGGACGAGGAGCAAAAATTTGGAGTGGCAGTCAAAGACAAATTAAAGACCATTAAAGAAAATGTGGACACTCTTACGTTAACAGCGACACCAATTCCACGAACTTTACAATTCAGTTTAATGGCGGCAAGGGATCTTTCCACAATTACTACTCCGCCTCCCAACAGATATCCTATAGAAAGTCATGTGATAAGATTTACCGAGGAGACCATTCGTGATGCTATCTCTTATGAAATCCAGCGTGGAGGACAGGTTTTCTTTATTCATAACAGGATTGAGAACATAAAAGAAGTGGCAGGAATGATCCAGCGACTGGTGCCAGATGCCAAGGTGGGAGTAGGGCACGGGCAAATGGAAGGTAAAAAGCTGGAGAAGCTTATGCTTTCATTTATGAATGGAGAATTTGATGTACTGGTTTCTACGACTATTGTGGAAAGTGGACTGGATGTCACCAATGCCAATACAATTTTTATTAATAACGCCAATAACTTCGGATTATCTGATCTTCACCAGATGCGGGGCCGGGTGGGCCGAAGCAACAAAAAAGCTTTCTGTTATTTTATCACTCCGCCATACTCTGCAATGACAGATGATGCCAGGAAGAGAATCACCGCTCTTGAGCAATTCAGCGAGCTGGGCAGTGGTTTCAATATTGCGATGAAGGATCTTGAGATTCGTGGAGCGGGAGACCTTTTGGGAGGAGAGCAAAGCGGATTCATCAATGAAATAGGTTTTGATACTTATCAGAAAATTTTAAATGAAGCTATTGAAGAGCTGAAGGAAAATGAATTTAAAGATCTTTATAGTGAAAACGAGAATATTGAGGATAAGAATTTTGTAAAGGATACCCAGATCGATACCGATTTTGAGTTGCTGTTCCCAGATGATTATATAAATAATATCACCGAACGGTTAAATCTTTATACTGAATTGAACAGCATTAAAACTGAAGAAGAACTCCAGGCTTATGAAAAGAGACTGGAAGACAGATTTGGAGAGCTGCCTAAACCGGCTGAAGATCTTTTAAACAGTGTTCGTATTAAGTGGATTGCCTCCAAAATTGGACTTGAGAAAGTGGTGCTGAAACAGGGGAAAATGATTGGCTATTTTATTGCAGATCAGCAATCCAGTTTTTATCAAACTCAGAATTTCACTAAAGTTCTTCAGTATGTACAAACCCATCCCCACTCCTGTACGATGAAAGAAAAGAAAACCCGTGCCGGATTGCGATTGTTACTGGCCTTTGAAAAAATAACTTCTATTGAACGAGCCCTAAAAGTACTGGAGCCACTGGATTTAAGGAAGAAGGAGGAGGTTGAGACCCCTTAATCCCCGAGGGGAAGATTGTGGAGAGTAAAAAGCCCTCACAGTATTTTATCTGTGAGGGCATCTAATTTGAAACAATTTTTATTTACTGCTTTACCGGTCTGGTAAATTTTACCTCCCGTAGCACAATACTGTCATTTTTCATTTCATCAACATCCACAATAAATATAACCACATCCTGCTCCCAACTATCTTCTTTTTCAAAAGTTTTAGCAACTTCGATATAGGGGGTGGTTCTAAAGAAATTGATATCCAGCACCTGTTTATGTTTTAGATAAGTTTTTGGTTTTTTTTCAATTATTGGGGATTGAAGGTTGAACTTTTTATAAATATCTTGACTCCTATTTGCATGGGTGAAATTAAACTCATAATCATAACCCATAGGAGGTTCCTTTTGTTCAATAGAAAAATCTAAAGATCGTTTTAATTTTTCATTAGGGGATCCTGCTTGCATTTCTCTAGTAAAATCTACTTTTCTCATCTCCTTGTAGGTTTCATTAAAGATTATATAAATTGTATCTTTAGATTCTATAGTTTGTGCACAGAATAATTGAGAAAATAAAAGTGCAGCCAAAAAAATGAAATTATTCATTGCAATTCGGTTGTTTAGTTGAAAAAGTTTCCGCATCTTCTTTATATAAACTTATATTACTTTCCTCCCGAGCGAAATATTCTGCTCCGGCCTGAGTATCTTTTAAACCGCGATAAGAAACATATTCGTAAAACTTATCCCAGTTCCATAACGAATTATCATCATACCCATTTAAGAAACCACCGTCATTTAATAAGGGGTGTACTTCTCTTAAAGCTTGCTGCATAATACCAGTATAACGCGCGGCCATTATCTCGTGTTGCCAACCTTGGAGTTGCCTGTATTTGTCATTTGCTAAGAATCGTTACGGGATTTCTCATTATCCCTACTTATAATAATTGATTTTCTTACTTCAATAATTTTTAATTCATTTTTTTGAAAATCCGTTTTTACAATATAAATTTTTGGTAAATCTACTTTTAATTCCGGGGTAGTATTTTCAAAGGTAAAATTTGAAAGATTTGTTATTGCTGTTCCGGTTGGAGTAATATTTATTTTATGTAAATAACTCATCGCACGTGTATGGGTCTCCATTTTATTTAAATAAATAGTATCTTTCTTGTTATACATATAAAATATATCGTTTTCCTTTATATCTTGGTGATAATTGGAATGACGAATGACTTCCTCGTAATCCAGGTAAATTTTTTGCCTCCTTTCACATCCTAAAATTAAAGCACCAAATATTAATATAAAAAGAGGGAACCTGAATAATAATTGTGATTTAATTTCCATCTCGACATCTTTCATCATAAATTTTGGCATAATCCACAAGAAGATTATAATCTGCTAACTGATCTTCATTTAATTCATATACCCCATAACTTGCAAATATTTTGTAATCATCCATACTGCTAAAGAGAGTAGGATCATAATCATATAAAACCTGGGCCATCCTGTTTATAAAATGGTCTTCCATTATATTGTGACTGTAATTTGCTAATCCTTGCTCATTCATATAAATCCCGTATAGTTCTTTAAAAGATTTATTGTGAAGATCATACTTCTTTGCTAAAAAAGCATGGGCCATTTCATGTACAAGGGTTTTCGCAATTTCTATTGAGGAGCTATTTCCCATCCCGCTTAGAATTATATGATATTCACCATCTTCATCACCTCTTTCAGTACCGCCCCCTCTATATCCCAAGTCCCCCTCACGAATAACAAGATCCGCATCACCTATATTTCCTTCACCAAATTCTATAAACAATTGTGTCATCATATTCATGTAACTATTTGTAGGGTTGACCCCCGCCCATTGTAATCGATTATATGCACAGAGTTCCTTACCTTCTAACTCTACGGTGATTTCGACCACCATTGGCTCCGCGGTATTAGAGGTATCAGTTCCTCCCCCAGCCCCATAATCCCAATCTTCTGTTGGTTCAGTAGGAATAGATGCAGGATCAGGTATTCCATCGCCTGTATCGCCACCACCTGTTGATGTACCTGTTGTACCACCTGCCGGGCAACTAACTTCATAAGTGTAAATCCAGTAACAACTTTGAGTACTGCTACTTTCCATACCACTGCAACTATATGTTACCGATACTAAATACGCCGGGCATACTTCTTTGTTAGTTTCACCGGAAGACCCAACGTTAATGGTATCAATTGAATTTAATTTTTCTCCATCTAGGGAAAACAAAGTAATAATACCTTGAAAATTTCCAAAATCATGACCAGTATTTAACCATTCCTGGGTTGGCTCGTACCTAATCACATAAAGTTCATCCTCATACTCAGTTTCTTTAATTACTAAATTATCAAAGTAGTAACCCTCCTGGGATTTTGCAATATCATCGCTGTTGGTCAATAATTCAAAGGTATAGGTTGTAATTCCATTCTTCAGCCTTTTTTTGCTTTAATATTCTTATTAATTTTTCCAAAAGGGCTATTTTGTTTTTTCCCTGGAATCCTAATAGAAAAATCCTCGTCAAAATATTGTTGAATGTTTGCAGGAAGATTGTCGAATTGTAAAACTACCCTTTCTTGATTTTGAAGTTCAATATCAGAAATGGGGGGGGCAATTTCATCTTTTTGGCAGCTAACGCTTAACACAAAAAGGCACGCTAAAAAATAGATTTTTTTCATTTT
>CAZXEY010000122.1:0-8989 GCA_964639695.1 uncultured Antarcticibacterium sp.
TCCAGTTCCTTTACGCTTCTATAAATTTTCCAGAGGTTATAAAATAACCTGGCAATTAGCAAGAAGCATATTATAAGATATACTTTCCAGATTATGTTCGTAATATAAGATCCATCATATACAATTCGTTCTACCAGGAATTTTTGCGGGTCGTCTTCCTGAGAAAATTTAGGAGCACTTCTTTCCAGTTGAAAAGTTGGAATTTGATATCCGGTGAAACTTGAATCTAATTTTAATTGTGGACTTATCAGGCACAAGATCAACGTTGCTAATAAATAAAATCTGTTGAAGGAAAAGCATTTTTCTTTTCGAAGCACCAGGTAATAAAGAGTCCAGGAGATTCCAAGGGCAAATACAGATACTAAAATATAGGCAGCCATTATTCTTTCTTTTTTTGGTCAATTTTTTCTTTTAGTAAAGCTTGCAGCGCCTCGAGTTCTTCAACATTAAAATCTGCATCCTTAGCAAAAAAGGAAGCGAACTGTGAAGAGGAATTATTAAAAAAATGTCGGATCATAAAAGTTAGTTGGTTCCTGAAATAGTCATTTTTCTTTAAAAGAGGATAATATTTTTTATCTCTGCCAAGTTTTTCAAATCCTATATATTTTTTATCGACCATTCTTCCCACTAGAGTAGAAATGGTTGTGTAAGCAGGCTGCGGCTCAGGGAATTGTTCCACAAGGTCTTTCATAAAACCTGTCTCAATTTTCCAGAGATATTTCATGATCTGGAGTTCGGTTTTATTTAACTGTTTTATATCCACAATTATAGTTTAATTACTACAAAAGTAGTAATATAAATTTAATATCCTAATTACAAGGTTATTTTTTAATCGATTCTATATATCAAATTTAGATTAGGCCCCTCTATATTCTATCAAAACCCCCTCTATATTCTATCAAAACATTTTTTGAGTTAGAATCATTAGAAACTGCAAAAGCCATGCTGTCTGGGAGAAAATTTATTATTACCACTTAAAGTAATTTTACACTGGAATAGTTTACATCATTTATAGACCCACTTATATCACAATTGAGGTAGATTATATCTTTCCTTCCATATATGAAAGTGTATATTCTTAAATTCACTGGAACTTAAATGTTGATTTAGTTTATTGTTAATAAAAGTTAGTTTAAGTTACCTTCCGGGCTGTCGTAAGACAGCCTTTTCTTATTTTTTCATACTCCCGCTTCCAAATGAAGTTATCCTTTCAGAAAATATCGGGGCAATATTAACCTTAAAAAATGATTACAACTCCTACTCTAATTATTTTGTTTAATCTTTAAACATCTTTAAAGATATAATATAAAGTTTTGAGCAGTAATGGATTATACCAGTTTTACTGTTCTGGAAAGGATGAAATTTATTTTCAGCCTAATCAGGTAAAATTGTAAACATAAACAATAGTTATATTTTGTTTATTGATTTCTTAAATAAGTTAAACACAATATTATTTTTGATTAGTTTAGAACTCTATTAATCCATAAATAAATTGTTATGAAGAATTACTTCTCAAAGTTATTGAAAGGCTCATTACCGGTTCAAATTTTTTCAATGCTTTTCTTGTCTTTAGTATTAGTTTCTTGTGAGAAAGAGGAAGTGCAAGACACTGGAGAGCTTACTGTTTTTAATATGCTTGCTTCAAGTAAAAGTAAAGCTGCGCCCGCTCCCGGGGATGCTACTATTACTGCGATAGCTGCAGGAAATGATGATTTTGAAATCCTTGTTGAAGCCCTTACTTATTACAATCTGGCAGATTTTTTTAATGGAAAAGATCAGTACACTGTTTTTGCACCAACAGATCAGGCTTTCCAGGATCTATTTTCTGTAGCAGGAGTGGATAATTTGACTGAGCTAATTGATGCTGTTGGAGAGGAAACTGTTCTAAACGTTCTTTTATATCATGTTACTGAAGGACGCAGGGCTTCCAATAGCGTTGTTCCAAAAAGAAATTATCGCACAATAGAGACTCTTTTATCTGTAGGTGGGGAAGCTCAAACTTTTAAAGTAGATCCTCAACTGGGTATATGGGATAATTTAAACCTTGAACGGGATATAAAAATCACAACTGCAGATATTTCTGCTTCCAATGGTATAATTCATATTGTAAATTCTGTGCTTATTCCCTTAGAAAGTTTGTAATTATTTGGTTTGTCGGGTTGAAATCCTGCCAGCAATGGCAGGATTTACTTCTTGATCACAGGTCATTCGTATTTTATTTCTGCATAAGCAGCAGTGCCATGTTCGTGTATATCAAGTCCTTCTATTTCTTCCTTTTCACTTACCCGTAATTCTCCCATTTTTTTCAGATAAAAGAAAATTCCAAAAGATGTTACTGCAGCAAAGAGTCCAATCGCACTAATACCAATTAGCTGGGATAGCAACTGCTGCCATCCAGCCATTTTTCCAAAAATGCCAACTGCAACCGTTCCCCATATCCCGCAGGTAAGATGGACAGATACTGCTCCTACAGGATCATCAAGTTTTTTCTTCTCAAGTAATGCTATTGAAAGTACAATGAGGATACCTGAGACTGCACCAATAAGAAAAGCTTCCTCTACTTTTACAATATCGGCAGAGGCAGTAATTCCCACGAGTCCTCCTAAAATTCCGTTGAGAACCATGGAAAGGTCGTTGGATTTGTATCTTACCCTTGTAATAATGAAGGAACTTAAACCTCCGGCAGATGCTGCAATACAGGTCGTAACTAAAACTAAAGAAGTTGCTCCGGGATCAGCAGAAAGTACAGAGCCTCCATTAAAACCAAACCACCCGAACCAAAGAAGAAAAGCTCCAACCGTGGATAGAGGAATACTGTGTCCTGGTATAACCTTTATTTCCCCTTCGCCAAATTTCCCGAGTCGTGGTCCTAAAAGGTAAATTCCAACAAGTGCTGCCCAGCCTCCAACAGAATGTACAAGAGTGGAACCGGCAAAATCATAAAATCCCAGTTCATCAAGGAAGCCACCACCCCATTTCCACATTCCGGTAATTGGATAAACCAATCCCACATAGAGAATAGCAAAAGCAATAAAGCCGGTTAATTTAATTCTTTCGGCTACTGCTCCAGAAACTATGGTTGCAGCGGTCGCAGCAAACATTGCCTGGAAAAGAAAATCGGTATAAAATGTGTAATTTCCTCCTGCATACTCGGGAGTTAAACCATTTGGGGGCAGGGAAATTCCAAATCCGGAAAATCCAAAGTAACCACCGGTGAACGTTTCTCCAGGATACATAAGGCTAAATCCTATTAATGTATAGGTGATAATGCCTATGATGATTACCATCACATTCTTAAAAAGTATATTTATCGTGTTTTTAGCTCTTGTAAGACCAATTTCCAAAAGTGAAAACCCCAGGTGCATAATAAAGACCAATGCGATGCAGAACATCATCCAAACATTGTTGACTACGAAATTTATATTATCCATTTAATTTAGAGATTTTGTTCCCGATTCTTTAGTTCTTATCCTGTAGGCTTCCTCTATGGAAGAGATAAAAATTTTACCGTCCCCCACATTACCGGTATATGCTGTTTTCAATAAAACCTGCTTTGTTTCTTCAAGTTTTTCTTCGGAAACTACTATAGATAAAATGCGTCTGGGAATATCTGATGTGCTGTATGCTACCCCACGGTACACATGGCCCTGGGATTCATTTCCTACTCCGGTGGCTTCCCAATAGGTAAAGAAAACCACACCAATTTCCTGAAGGGCCTCCTTAACTTCCTGAAATTTTTCACTTCGGATTATAGCTTCTATTTTCTTCATTTTGAATTATTATCTGGCTAAATTTAATTAAAAATTTTTTACCCCTATTTATTTAGGGGGTATTTATTATAATTTAATTAAAAATTCTTCAGAAATTATATTTATAGGGGGGGGTAGTTTAAATTTTATATAATAATTTGTTGAGAGAATGAAATTCCGTTTGGGGGCTTTAGAGCCGGTTTTCTTTTAGCTTTAATTGTGTTTGGTAGAGAAATTGAGTAATCTAACTTACTTTTTACCCGGGAATAAAAAACCCTCATCTTAATGATGAGGGAAAACCAGGAGGGAATGGTTTATTGTTGGTTAACTAATCTGGGTATAATATATACGAAGAAAATGGATGTAGGGTTTTTGGGTAGAACAGAACAGGATATAACCAAAACTTCTTCATTTCATTAAGCTTATCGTTTAGACCTACACTGTTTATTTAAGAGAGAGCATATAATTTTTTAATTTTAGCTCCAGATAATTAGAAATGGAAGAATTACGAAAACAAATAGAGGAGCTGGAGCAGATTTCGAAAAATCTTGAACCTTCAGAAGAAAAGAGAAATCAACTATTACAGGAGTTACAGCAATATTCCAACAGTTTTTTAAATACTATTAATACAGCTAAAGCCTATTCAGCAGATAAGCCCGTCCAAAATGTATTTTCCATTAATGGAGAGGAAAATTCCCTGAAAAAAATCCTTCAGATCTATTCGAAAGAGGTGGCCGGGAATGGGGTTAATCCGGCTTCTGGTGGACATATGGGTTACATTCCGGGCGGCGGAATCTATACTTCTGCCCTGGGAGATTATCTGGCAGATATTACTAATGAATACGCCGGAATTTCCTTTGCTTCCCCGGGAGCTGTCGCTATGGAGCACGAACTTTTAAACTGGATGAAATCCCTTTTTGGTTTCCCAGAAGATGCTGTTGGGAATTTAACTTCGGGAGGTTCCATTGCGAATATGATTGCTCTAACAGCTGCACGTGATAGACATAAAATTAAAGGGGTCGCCATAGAAAAAAGTGTGGTTTATTTAAGTCCGCAACTGCACCATTGCAATTTAAAGGCCTTGCGCATTATCGGCCTGGAAGATGTAATGATCCGTCATTTGGAGCTTGATGAATTTTCGAGGATCGATGCTGAAGATCTTTCAGAAAAAATAAAAAAGGATAAAGAGGAAGGATTGAACCCTTTTCTCGTGATCGCTTCCGCAGGAACTACAGATACCGGGGCAATAGATCCTTTAAGAGACATTGGCCTGGTTGCAAAGCAACATAAAATCTGGTATCACATAGATGCAGCCTATGGTGGATTTTTTATTTTAACTAAACAGAAAAAGGAGCTTTTTACCGGAATTGAAATGGCCGATTCTCTTGCGGTAGATCCTCATAAAGGCCTTTTCCTGCCATTTGGCCTTGGTGCAGTTTTGGTGAAGGATAGGGAAGCAGTTTTCCATTCTCATCATCACAGTGCAACTTATATGCAGGATGCCAGGGAGGATAACTGGACTATTGACCCTGCCGATGTTTCCCCGGAACTTACAAAGCATTTCAGGTCCTTACGGTTATGGCTACCCTTACAATTGCACGGACTAAAACCTTTTGTTGCCTGTTTGGAAGAAAAGCTGTTACTCACCAAATATTTTAGAAAAAGACTGGAAGAAATTGAATTTAAGCTGGGCCCTGAACCCGACCTAAGCGTGAGCTATTTCTGGTGGCCTTTAGAGGTAGGAGATGAAAATGGATTTAACAAAAGGCTGATGAAGGAGATCCACAAGGATGGAACTGTCTTCCTGACTTCCACTAAAATAAAAGACAAATTTGTGATAAGAATGGCGATACTTTCTTTCCGGTCAAAACTGGAAACAGTAGAAAAAGCCATTTCAATGATCGATAAAGCGAGAAAAAAAGTTTCTGCTGAAATCGGATAATCCTAAAAAGTTTTCCGAAGTTACGGGAGGTTTTACTGAAGGGAAAAATGCGATAAAACGTGAATAGGAAAATTCTTTCTTTTCTTGTTGAAATGTCTATAGTTCCTTGGTTTTAAAGTTTTTAATATTTACTTTGATAGTCCTTTAACCACCTTTCAATACAACCAACTATTATGAAAAAATTAGCCGGCATTTTAATCATTTTCTTCACCGGAATTATTCAGGGCCAGGTCTACACCAGCTCCTCCACTCAACATTTCCCATCGGCTAAAATTGAAAACCTCGACAGGGTAATTACAATCAATGACAACAGGATCACGATTAAAACCGTTACGAAGGACGATAAAGTGAAGATTAAGACTTTAAATGTGGTGGGGAAGGTTATTAACTACGATGATAAAAGTACTTTCCTGGTCTACGAATGTACTTCAAGAAACAGATTTTCTCCCACTACTGTTATCATAGAAAAGGACAGGCCCAGGCATATTACATTACTTGAGCCCTCATTGGTTGATCCTGAGAAATTCGATGAGTACAAGATGATCCTGGATTAATTAATTATTCCGGCAATTAATGATTTAATTAAACTTATAAACCTTTACCAGGTCAACATTGTTATCATACCAGGCAGTAATCTTACAAACTCCTTTTATTTCATCTACCTGGTATATGATCCCTTTCGCAAAATCTTTCCACTGTTTATCCTCAATCTGCACCAGGTTCTCCTTAAAGGAATTTATATTATTTACGGTTTCTGAAGATGGCTCAAGAATCTTCCATTTATAACAAACCTCGGTGCCGTCATCTGCTTTCTTAAAAAACAAAACCCTTCGCTGGTGATAAGTTCCGCTTGAATTGGTAGTTACAGGTGTTTTGTAAAACAGGAAATTTTCACCGTCTTTAGTAATGCCCTCGTGAAAAGGTTCCCCATAAGAAGTTATAATATCGCTGCGCGTTTGAAGTATTTGTGCATTTGCAGAGAAGCTTGCAATCAGGAACAGCAGTCCTATCCCTAAAGAAAGTTTGAAACTCGCCTTCATCTTTTTCTGGTTTAGTGGATAACTCATTGATATACTTCTAAATATACAAAAATAAAAGCAAGGCCTAAACAGGTATTAATATTTTTAACAATTTTTATAGGTAGGTTTTTATATTGCTATTGCACAAGATGATTCAAAATTTGAGGGTAAGGTTTTTTGTATCTAGATTTTAAGAGCTACAGGATAGCATAGAACATCCTGCTTTTTCGGTAGCCCAATCCGGTCTTTTTTTAAAGAATTCATCAAAGTTTTTAGAATAGGGATCTTGTATAGCTTTTCGCAGTTTTTCAAACAAAGTATTTTGCCCTTTTTCCAGTTCCTCAATAGCCTGGTGCAAAAGATAATTCCGAAGAATAAATCGGGGATTGGCTTTTCTCATCTTTTCTTTAGATTCTTTAGAAGAAATTTTGTTAGTCTTTTTTCTTTCGGAATATTTCAGCATTAAGTTCACAAAATCTTCTTTTTCCCCACCTTCAGGAGTGGAATAAAAACTTTTACTAAAATGATCCAAAATATTTTCTTCTGAAGGATTGTCAGGAAGATCTGCTAATAGTTGATAGAAGATAGTCATATCTGGTTTTACAGTAGAAAGAGTCGTTTCAATTTCAGAAACCAGTTTTCGGTCCTCTTCATAAATTTGATCCAGGCCCAGTTTATTGGCCATCATTTCATAATAATAGTTCCAAAAGAGGTCCTCGTAAGTTGAAAGTGCTGTTTCGAGTTCTTTACTATCATCAAAGAGTGGGAGTAGGGCACTGGCAAGTTTTCCCAGATTCCAGTAACCTATGGAAGGTTGATTGCCATAAGCGTATCTCCTCCCCGGAAGGTCTGTAGTATTAGGTGTAAAATTGGGTTCGTAATCATCCAGGAAGGAAAACGGCCCATAATCGATCGTTCGACCAAGTATTGACATATTATCGGTATTCATAACTCCGTGAACAAAACCTACCCGCTGCCATTCAACCATTAAAAAAGCGGTTCTGTTTACAACTTCTTTAAACCAGTCTGTAATTTTATTTTCACCGGTTATTTCAGGAAAATATCTGCTGATCGTCCAATCCACCAAATTCAATAAATTTTCGGTTTCCTTTCGGGCTGCAAGCATTTCAAAGTTCCCAAACCGCAGAAAAGTGGGAGCAACCCTCATTACAATAGCTCCCGGTTCATAAGCGGGATTGCCGTTGTAGAACATATCGCGCAGGATTTGATCTCCTGTTGATACTAAACTTAAGGCACGGGTTGTGGGTACTCCCAGGTGGTGCATTGCCTCACTCATCAAGTATTCCCTAACTGAAGATCTTAGAACGGCCCGGCCATCGGCGCGGCGGGAATACGCGGTTGGGCCTGCGCCTTTAAGCTGAAGTTCCCAGCTGGTATTGTCGATTTGCAATTCTCCCAAAGTAATTGCCCTGCCGTCACCGAGTTGTCCTGCCCAATTCCCAAATTGATGCCCGGCATAGCAGGCGGCATAAGGATACATTGTTGAGGTAACAGAGTTTCCTGCCAGAATAGCAATATCCTCCTCATTGGGTGGTAAAATTTGTAGATCTTCTGCAAGATCCTCAGTCCAAGCAAGAAGTTTCGGATTAGAAACAGGCGTGGGAATTGCTTTGCTATATAAAGCACCAGGCGTCAATCGTGGAGAAAGATCTCCACTTTCATCTCCCGGGAAATTTGAAGTGAATTCGTTTATGTATTTTTTGTCTTTGAGGCTAGTCATCATTGTCATTTTTTCTGCGGAACAGCCGATTTTTGTTATCATATTAATATAAATGATTAATCTGTATTAATCTCAAATTTTAGGGAGTATAAAATATTTAATTTTTCATTTAAACCGCTTTTATTAAAATTTTACACTTAACCGTTAGAAAAAATTCTGTAAGAATTTTTATTTTTCCTACTACTTTTCTGATTTCTTTCGTGTTGGTTTTTAGGTTTTTAACGCTTTTGGGCGATTAATAATTTATTTCTTCGACTTTCCAGTATTCGCTTAAAAATGAGAAGGAATTTGTTGTTAATTCGTCCCAAATAAGAGTTAAATATAGGTTAACAATTATTTTTACCTAAATGTCCCTACCGTTTAGCCGTAGAAGTTCACCTTCCCCCGTTTTACTCTGATTCAAATTTACTTTTCTATCTATGTTTAACAATTTAATTATGTTGTATGGCTAAACTTTTACATTTAAAATCGGGGAAATTTCTAAATTTTGCCCTGACGCTTATTGCCTCCTTTTTCCTCGTCACAACGGGCTGGGGGC
>CAZXEY010000123.1:0-2487 GCA_964639695.1 uncultured Antarcticibacterium sp.
GAAAAGTGAAGTTTACGAAATAGCCAGATACCTTAATATTAATTCTGAAATTGTGGAGGCAAAACCTACAGATGGTCTATTTACCAACAGTCCCAGTGATGAGGAGCAGCTGGGGGCAAGTTATGATGAACTTGAATGGGCTATGGAAATGGATGAAAAAGGAAAAGAGGCACACGAATTTGCCGGTCGTGAAATGGAAGTTATGAAGATCTATAAAAGATTAAATCGTGCAAATCAACATAAAATTAAACCTATTCCTGTATGTGAGATACCCGTTCATCTTAAAAAATGATGCTTTTATCGAATAAATCAAGATCGGGTGATGTATAAGATATATATAAATTATTTTTAATAATTGAATCCTAACCAGCTAAAGAAAGTAGCCCCTACGCTGTATTTTTAGTGCTATACCTTATGTATGAGTTCTATTTTATTGGCAGATCACCATCCTATTACCAGGGAAGGTATCGTTTCTTTGTTCAGCAAAAATGAAGGTTTAAAAGTAATTGGGCAGGTAAGTTCAGGGAACGAGTTATTCAAATTTCTCAAAACTCAAATTCCAGACGTGCTGGTTATGGAAATTGATCTACCGCAAATCAATGGAATTAATGCACTTCGAACGATAAAAACTGATTTTCCCGGTACAAAACTGCTCATCTTTAGTTGCCATCCCGAAGAAATGTATGCATTAAGCGCTATTAAAGCAGGCGCCTCCGGTTATCTTTCCAAAACCGTTCCTGTAGAAACTTTGCAACAGGCAATACAGCAGGTAGCAAGGGGCGGTATCTATCTTAACAAAAACATTAGCGAAAAGATAAATTCAGGATCTGCCCAAAATAACGGGCTTATAGCCAAGTTTAAAAGGCTCTCCACAAGAGAGATGGAAGTGCTTAATATGCTGGCTACCGGCAAAAGAAACAAAGATATAGCAGATGCCCTGGATATTAATGAAAAGACGGTGAGCACCTATAAAACAAGGCTTCTTAAAAAATTGAAGGTAGATAATCTTGCAGATTTAATACACCAGTCAAGGTTACTGCAATTACGTTCTACATAACCCGGTTAAGTTTGCTGGAAAGTATTTGTTTCAAGGATAGGTAATCCATAATATCTTCCATAGTCTCGCCTGTACTTTCCACTTTGGATTCTCTAATTTGTAGTGAAAGTTCATCGATTTTCTGACTTATTAGAAATCGCCTCAACGCGAGAATAGTTTCGTTCACCAATCGGGAAACCGATATATCTTTGGTTTTTACGATGATATTCATCCTTTCCCAATCGTGAAGGCGGTATTGCTCTTCCTCCATTAAAATGGTAGTTACCTCTGCCGAAAGTTCGGGGTTAAGCTGATTTACAAACCGTTCCAGGCTCAACTCCTTTTCTTCATTGAGAGTTGAAATAATACTGGAGTAGATCTTCCTGAATTTCTCATTTGTAAATGCTACCTCATCTTCCTGAAGGTCCAGAAAGATCTTTTCAAAAACTTTTGATTTTTGTGTTACAGGTTCCATTACCAGCTCACCCTTCTCATTTGCCTTTAAAACAAGATCCTCAAATTCTTCTTCCACAGTGCCATAAAGCAAAAGCAGCGCAATGATCTTTCGCTCCAGTTCAAATAGCTGATCTACCTTTTGAACAGGAGAATTTGATTCTTTTACCACCTCAAAGCTTTTTTGTTTTTCAGGACGTTGAGGTGCAGACTTTCCGGCCTTTACCAACATTTGAGACAAAGTAGAAAAAAGAACATCTTCAGAAATTTCCATGATTCGGGAACATTCCTGTATGTAGACTTCCTGCTGGATCTGGTTTGGGATTTTTGAGATACTGGAAACCATATCCCTTATAAGATCTGCCCGTTTTACAGGATCATTTTTAGCTTCTTCGTAAAGCAGGGAAGCTTTATATTCTATAAAATCCTTTGCATTTTCCTTTAAATATAATTTAAGGTCTTCAAAAGAATTTTTCCTCGCAAAAGAATCGGGATCTTCACCATCGGGAAAAACACAGATCTTCACATTCATTCCCTGTTCCAGGATGAGATCAATACCCCGCAAAGATGCTCTCATTCCTGCTGCATCCCCGTCAAAAAGAACGGTTATGTTTTTTGTTAACCTGTTGATCAACCTTATTTGCTCTGAAGTTAACGCAGTTCCCGAAGAGGAGACAACATTTTCAATCCCGCTTTGCTGTAGCTGGATCACATCTGTATACCCTTCCACCAAATAGCAATTATCTTCTTTGGCAATGGATTGCTTCCCGTGGTAAATACCATATAAAACTTTGCTTTTATGGTAGATCTCACTTTCAGGGGAATTCAGATATTTAGCAGCTTTCTTATCATTGGTAAGGATCCTGCCGCCAAAGCCTAATACCCTACCTGACATGGAATGAATAGGAAACATTACTCTTCCTTTAAACCTGTCAAACTGTTTCTCTCCCTTTACAATTGTGAGTCCGGTTTTTTCAAGAAAATTCAATTGATATCCT
>CAZXEY010000123.1:2497-8917 GCA_964639695.1 uncultured Antarcticibacterium sp.
AAATGAATCCCAGTCATCCAGTCAATATCCAAGGTCAAACTTTTCTATAGTTTCCATTGTAAAACCACGCTCCTTAAAATAGCTAAGGCCTATGGCTTTTCCCTGTTCTGTTTTTAATAAGGTATGCTGGAAATATTTACTTGCAAATTCAGAAACAAGGTACATGCTCTCCCGCTCATCTGCCTGCTGCTTTTGCTCATCATTTTGTTCAGTTTCCTCTATCTCTATATTGTAGCGTTTAGCAAGATATTTAATAGCTTCAGGATAGGTAAAATGTTCGTGCTCCATTAAAAAAGCAACCACGTTCCCACCTTTTCCACTGGAGAAATCCTTCCAGATCTGCTTTACCGGGGAAACCATAAAACTCGGGGTACGCTCTTCAGAAAAAGGACTTAACCCCTTTAAATTACTACCCGATTTTTTTAATTGCACGAAATCACCTAAAACCTCCTCAACACGGGCGGTTTCAAATACCAGATCTATTGTACTTTTTGAAATCAAATTTTAACTGGAAATATGCTGATCAAGAATGACCAAATGTAATAATAAAAAAAGAGAACAATTTTCATTTTACCGAAAACTATCCTCTTTCACAACTTAGCAGATTGATACTAAAGTAACATCAAATCTTAAGCCACTATGGGCTGTAATAGTTTGAAGCACAAAGTTTAACAGTCCCTTTTAGTCCAGATCAAATCTCACACCGGCAGAAATGTTGTATAATTCCGCATTAGGATCTTTGAAAATGGGATTAAGATCATACTTCACGTATAATGAGGTACTCCCCCATCCTATATACCCGCTTAAACCGTATACAAGGTCATTGGTATTATAATCATTTTTAAGTTTGAGCTTTACATCATCCCCATTTTCTTCATATTTCAACTTCTGCCTTTCTCCCAGGTTAAATCCAAAGAATCCGCCTATACCCACTTTAAACCTGTCTTCTGCACTATACCAATTTCCTCTTTCGGTCGCTATAGTTTTGGAGGGGCCAAATTCAAAATGGAGAGGAATAACTAAATTATCCATTCTAAATTTAGATTTATCCAGCTTTAAAGGATATTCTTCTAAAACAGTCAAATCTCCCTGCTCTACAAAATACTGATTGTTTTCAGGTTTTAATCCATTGAACTGGAATGAAAATCCATACTTGAATCTTAGAAAGTTCGTATTGTTAAAAACACGGGTGTTCCATGCAATTCCAATTTCAAAAAACCTGCTACCCCCAATTTTAAAATCAAGATCATTTAAAGAGCCGCCTTCTTCAATGGCATTGTTTAGGCCAAAGGCAACCACAAGTTGAGAACTTGTGCGGTCGTAATGATCGTAATGCTTTTTCTTGTTTCCCCAAATAAAACCGTTATCCTCCTCATCATTTTCCCAGCTATCTTCGTTATTTCGGGTTTTTAAGGCCATTTCATTTTCCAGGATAGCCAACCTGTTCTCGATATTCATAGCGTGTTTTTTAGCGGCTGCCTGTTTTAATTCTTCAGCTTCAGTACTGGTGATTTCCTGGTTCTGAAGTCTTAAGTTTATGGCCTCAACAGCCTTTTTAAGAGCTTCTTTTTCTTCAGCAATGATCTGCTCTTTTTTTTGCTCATATTTTTCAGTTTTAGTTTCGGGATTTTCTTCCTGAGCCTGTAAATTATGTCCAGCGGTTAAGAGCATTAACATTAAAATAAACGTATACTTTCTCATAGTTTTGATTTTTTAGTCCCTGCACAGCCTCAGCTTTTAGAGGCTGTTCGGGAACAATTGATGAATAATTATAGATTGATGATTAAATTGATTATGATATTTGCGATTAAAAACTTCTGTTTGCAACGGCAGTTCGGGCCTTTAAATAACCTTCCTTTAAAAGATCAAAAACTTTATCCCGAAATGTCTGGTCCAGCTCCATTTCCACATCCATAAGAAGAGAACCTGCATCTATTTTTCCAGCATAGGCCTTATTATTCCTGTTCCTGCTTATTTCTGCTGCAGCTTGGTAAAGCAGGGCATCTATTTCAGTTTCACTCAGGTCCCCGGTGTTTTCCAGTTTAGAATTCACCTCGGCTATTACCTCTTCCAACCCTGCAGATAATTTCTCGTCCCGGACAAGGTCTTCTGCAGCCGAAACATTTTCCAATTTCTTCGGAAGGTCCTGGCTGTTATTTACAACTATTTCCTGAACAGGAGCATTTACAGTTCCCTGAGGTTGTTCTTTTGCAGCCGGTACATTATTTAACCGAAGATCTTTTTCCTCATTTACCAATGCCGGAGTCTCCTTTTTTATTATTGTATTTTCATCCTGCTCTCTTTCAATTACTGATGATGGAGCATCTACAATTGCAGGTTCTTCTGTAATTGTTTCGTTATTGAAAACAAAACTGAAGATCAAAAAGGCAGCTGTTAAAGAAGCTGCTATTCCTGTTAACCAGTAATAGGATTGAGATTTTTTATCTTCCTTTTCCAATTGTGAACTTAGTTTTTCCCAGCTGTTAGCAGCCGGTGAAATTTCCCGCTTTTTAAGTTCTTTTCTAAATGTCTTTTCAAATTTATGTAGTCCCATAACCCGTAATTTTTGATTTTAACTGCTCCTGAAGGATCTTTCTCGCCTTAAACAGCTGAGATTTAGAGGTACTTTCAGTTATTCCCAACATTTTCCCTATCTCCTTATGTTTGTATCCTTCAATGGCATACATCACAAAAACAATTCTGTATCCTTCAGGCAACCCGTCTATCATCCGCTGAATATTTTCAACATTAGTATTGGTTTCAATATCATTAAAGCTCCCATTGGAATCGTCGGTAAACTCTTCTTTAAATTCTATAGGCTTTTGAGCCCTTAAAAATGAAATGGACTCCCTAATCATTATTCTCCTTATCCACCCTTCGAAGCTACCTTCGTTCCTAAAGTCACTCAAATGCGAGAAAACTTTAAAGAACCCTTTTAACATCACATCTTCTGCATGGTGCAGATCTTTAATGTACATCCTGCAAACACTTAGCATTTTTCCCGAATAAATATCGTAGAGGCGCTGTTGTGAAGCACGGTTATTATTAATAGCCGAGGCTATTAATTGCGATTCATTCTTAAAAAGCTGAATTACTTTCACGTGAGTTCTTTAGACCTTCTATTACATAGACGCAGGGAATTTACAAAAGGTTGCCTCGCCTGTAATTTATTTTTATTTTTTTCTGAAATATTTTGTTCAGTAAAAAGAAAGAAAGGTAGCGGGTAATCTATTTTTTACGTTCAATAACGTAATTGACCATAAGGATCAAAGAATCTTTATATGGGGAATCAGGATATTCTTTTAAAATAAGAAGTGCTTCCTCCTGAAATTCCTTCATTTTTGTGACGGCATACTCCAGCCCTCCCTGGTCTTTTACAAAAGCAATTACTTCTTTAACTCTCTTCCTGTCCTTGTTGTGGTTTTTCACTGAGTTAATCAGCCACTTTTTATCTTTTGGAGTTGCATTGTTTAAGGTATAAATAAGCGGAAGTGTCATCTTTTGCTCCTTTATGTCGATCCCTGTTGGTTTTCCTATTTGTTCATCTCCATAATCAAAAAGGTCATCCTTAATTTGAAAAGCCATTCCAATTAACTCCCCAAACCGGCGCATTTTTACAATATCATCAGATTCCGGTTTGACTGAAGCTGCTCCAAGGCTGCAACAAGCGGCAATAAGAGTAGCCGTCTTTTGCCTGATTATATCATAATATACAGCTTCTGTAATATCCAGCCGCCTTGCCTTTTCTATTTGCAGCAATTCCCCTTCGCTCATTTCCCTAACCGCTACAGAAATAATCTTAAGTAGATCAAAGTCATTATTATCAATAGAAAGAAGTAATCCTTTAGAGAGCAGGTAATCTCCCACCAGTACGGCAATTTTATTTTTCCAGAGAGCATTTATACTGAAGAAGCCACGGCGACGATTGGAATCATCCACGACATCGTCGTGAACTAAGGTTGCAGTATGAATGAGCTCAATTACAGCTGCTCCACGGTAGGTGCGTTCATTAACCTTTCCCTGAGAAACCATTTTGGAAACCAGGAAAACGAACATTGGGCGCATTTGCTTCCCTTTTCGGGTAACAATGTAAGTGGTAATCCTGTTTAAAAGAGCTACCCGGGAAGACATGGACTCGAAGAACTTTTTTTCGAAAAGTTCCATTTCTTTTTCAACCGGAAGTTTTATCTGGGCAATAACCTTCATAGGAAGTCCAAAGATAGCTAAAGAAATCGTTTTTTTTAATCGACTATCTTTCAGAAGATATTGAAAAACATATAAAAGTTTTAGATTTTTAAACCGGGAAGATTAAGAGGATTTATTCGCCAACTGTCCACAGGCAGCATCAATATCCTTTCCGCGGGATCTTCTTACTGTTACGGTAATGCCATTTTGTTCAAGAAGATTTTGATACATAGCAGTAGCTTGTGAAGAAGCCTGTTGAAATATCCCATCGTCTATAGGATTGTATTCTATGAGATTGACTTTACAGGGAACGTATTTACAAAACTTCACCAAAGCCTCTGCGTCTTTGCGTTTATCATTAATCCCTTCCCAAACAATATATTCGTAGGTGATCCTGCTTTTAGTTTTGGAATACCAATATTCCAGTGCTTCCCGAAGATCTGCCAGGGGAAAGGTAGCATTAAAAGGCATAATAGTGGTTCGAACCTCATCAATGGCCGAATGCAGGGAAACAGCTAGTTTTACTTTTGCCTCATCATCTGCAAGTTTTTTAATCATCTTAGGAACTCCCGAAGTCGATACTGTAATCCGTTTTGGTGACATACCCAAACCTTCTTTTGAAGTGATCTTTTCAATCGCCTTCATCACATTATTGTAGTTCATTAAAGGCTCTCCCATACCCATAAAAACTATGTTGGAAAGAGGTTTGTCAAAATACAACCTGCTCTCGTTGTCAATTGCTACCACCTGATCATAAATTTCATCGGGATTAAGGTTTCGCATCCTTTTTAAAGTTGCAGTAGCACAAAATTTACAGTCCAGGCTACAACCTACCTGTGAGGAAACACAGGCTGTGGTTCTTTTTGGAGTAGGAATAAGAACAGATTCCACGGTTAAACTGTCGTGCAACCTCACGGCATTTTTTATAGTGCCGTCATTACTGCGTTGCATAACGTCAACACGAATATGATTAATGACAAAATTATCTTTAAGCATCTCCCGCGTTTGTTTTGATAGATTTGTCATGTCTTCAAAACTATGGGCACTTTTTTGCCAAAGCCATTCATATACCTGGGTACCACGAAAAGATTTGTCTCCACGGGAAACAAAGAAATCCTGTAGTTGATCTTTCGTTAATGCACGTATATCTTTCTTGTCATTTTTCACTCTGCAAAAGTAAGAAGATTATTAGGATAAAATAAGTCGGTTCAAAACCTTAGAAATTACAACGGAAACCCCTTGGGTAGTTCTAATAAAATATAAGATGATGTAAAACAAAAAACCACGATTCTAAAGGATCGTGGTTTTTAAGTAGTAAGTAAAATTATTAGAGGATCAACATTGCATCCCCATAAGTATAAAACTTATAGTTTTCTTTAATTGCCTCCGCATAAGCCTTTTTCATAAAATCATGGCCTGCAAATGCAGAAACCATCATCATTAAAGTGGACTTAGGCGTGTGGAAATTAGTGATCATACAATTGGCGATACTAAAATCGTAAGGAGGAAAAATAAATTTATTGGTCCAGCCACTAAATTCATTTAAAGTTTGGTTGGAAGAAACTGCACTTTCCAATACTCTCATAACCGTAGTACCAACAGCACAAATCCTTCGGTTTTCTTTGATTGCTTTATTGATAATCTTTGTAGCATCTTCTTCAATAAAAGCTTCCTCACTGTCCATTTTATGCTTTGAAAGATCTTCAACCTCAACAGGATTAAAAGTACCTAATCCCACATGAAGTGTAACCTCAGCAAAGTCAATTCCTTTAATTTCAAGACGTTTTAACAGATGCTTTGAAAAGTGAAGTCCGGCTGTGGGTGCTGCAACAGCTCCTTCTTTTTTAGCGTAAATTGTCTGGTAACGCTCCTGATCTTCAGGCTCTACCTGTCTTTTAATATATTTAGGAAGTGGTGTCTCCCCCAATTCCTGAAGTTTTTTTCTAAATTCAGCATAAGAACCGTCATAAAGGAAACGTAAGGTCCTGCCTCTTGAAGTAGTATTATCAATAACTTCAGCTACCAGACTTTCATCCTCACCAAAATACAATTTGTTTCCAATTCTAATCTTTCTGGCAGGATCAACAAGTACATCCCATAATTTTGTTTCTGCATTTAACTCTCTCAATAAAAATACTTCAATTCGAGCGCCGGTTTTTTCCTTATTACCATATAACCTGGCAGGAAAAACTTTGGTATTATTAAGCACCACAACATCCTGTGGAGGGACCGGCT
>CAZXEY010000124.1:0-8738 GCA_964639695.1 uncultured Antarcticibacterium sp.
TACTTTAAGCTGTTCCATTTTTAATGCTGTTTAGAGTTAATAAAATGGCTAATTCTACATTACAAATGTGGAAAGAGAAAGACAATTTTGAAATACCCGAACCACAGGGTTTTATCTACCATATATAGGGTATTTAAAGAGGTAGGGGAAGAGCTTTGAAAAAAATGGGCGATCAACCTGCCGGTAGTGACGGGAGCCCGGTGAATAATAGAGAAGTAATGATTTTACAGGAGTTCCTAATTAATAATACCTGCTTTTCCTTCTCCAAAGAAAAAGCAGGTATAAATTTATTCATCAATTTTTTATCATAGCTCTAAGGCCAGATATAATGTTATCAAATTCTTTTATAATTGAGTTTTTTAAAGTTTCTAACTCCTCTTCCTGAGGTGACCCATTTGTAAGTCGCTCTCTATAGTCTTCAATCTTCCTGGCGAGTAGATTTGCCTGAATGTAATGAACGGAGGTTGTGTTTTTATGAACCAGATCAGAAAATATTTTAAGATCGGCTTCATCTGCAGCAAACTTAAATTCGTTTTTATATATTTCAAATGCTTTAGCGGCGTTGTAGATCAATTTTTCAAAAATTTCGCTATTCCCACCTGAAATTTTTTTATACCTGCTAACTTCAAAAGAAGGCTTATCTTGAATAACTTCTGAATATTTAAATTCGGGCGGATTTTCTGGATTTCTTTTGACAGATGAATTGCCAGATTTTCCATTGGAAAAATCTTTTGCAACATCCTTATTTGAAGATATGTCTTTTCCTGAAATTGCAAGATGCTGTAAAATACGTGCTTTTAGAACCCCGGGATCGAAGGGTTTGGTCAACATATCACTAAACTGGGTAGCCTGCATTTCCTGGTGAACTTCCAGATTTTTATCGGCGGTCAAAGCAAGAATAGGAGTTTTTTCATACCCTGAAATTTTCCTTATTTTTTTAGTAGCTTCATAGCCATCCATCTCAGGCATTCGCACGTCCATTAGAATAAGATCGTAAACTTCTTTTTCGGCTTTTTCTACAGCTTCTTTCCCATTTGTTGCCTCGTCTGGTTCCAGCATCCACCAGTTTTGAAGAAACTGCATAATGATCTTCCGGTTTATCTCAACATCTTCTACCAGCAATATCCGTATATGTCTAAGATTTAAATTGTTTTCAATGATCACCTCAGTCTCCGCAAGACTCTTTTTAACTCCAACTTTTACGGGAAGGCTAAAATAAAAAAGAGAGCCTTCACCTATTTTGCTTGTGAGTCTAATTTCACTTCCTAACAGCTCCAGTAATAATTTGGTAATACTTAATCCTAATCCTGTTCCTCCATAATTTCTAACAGTAGAACTTTCCGCCTGCGCAAATTTATCAAAGATGTGATCGGCTTTGTCGGCAGCGATTCCTATCCCCGTGTCCTTAACAGCAAAATCCAGCCAAATCAAGTCATTATCTCTCCTGTTGAGTTCTACAGAAATTTTTACCAATCCATTCCTGGTGAACTTTACGGCATTACCAACCAGATTGTGAAGGATCTGGGAAAGTTTTACCTGATCGGTAACAATAATGGCAGGGATGTTTGCATCGATGTTCAGGATGAGATGAGTACCGTGGGATTCTGCCTGGGGCTTATGGGCCTTTTGAAGGTTGATGAGCAAATCTTGAAGGTTGAAAGGATTTTCTCCTAACTCCATTTTTCCGGCTTCCAGTTTACTAAAGTCCAGAATGTCATTAATTAGAACAAGTAAATTTCTTGCTGAGAAACTCAGGGAACTTAGATTCTCTTTCTGGTCTTCCCGGGGTTTTTGTTCCAGTAATAAATTAGTTAAACCAATAATTGCGTTTAACGGGGTTCTTATTTCATGGCTCATCGTAGATAAGAAATCTTCCTTGGCCCTTGATGCGGCCTCAGCTTCTTCTTTTGCTTTGCGTAAAGCTTCTTCGGTTAATTTTCTCTCATGAATATCCAGGTTCATTCCAGACCATTTTGTTACTTTTCCTTCCAGGTCCAAAATAGGAATGGCCTTTATATTTGTCCACCTAAAATCGCCGTTTGCCGATTGCAATCTATATTCATAATCAAAGTTTTGCCTTAACCTTATTGCTTTTTTCCAATTTTGTATAGCAGCTTCCCTGTCTTCGGGATGAACAGAGATCCATCCTGTTTCTTTCCACTCTTCAAAGGTTTGACCTGTAAACTCTCTCCAGGAGGGGCTATCATTCACTACTTCCCCCTCGGGGTTTGTTTCCCAAACCGCCAGTGCAGAAGCTTCTACAAGATTTCGAAAACGTTGCTCACTTTCCCGCAGTCCCAGTTCTGCCTGCCTTCGCTCTGTAACGTCAAAATTTACCCCTGCGCCACCAATCGCGTTTCCTTGCTCATCAAAATAAAAATGACCATTTACAGCCATCCAGTGAATACTGCCATCCTGCCAGCGAACTCGAACCTCAAATTCAAATTTCCCGGTTTTGAAAGCAGCAGCCAGTGCCTCATCATAAATAAGATAATCTTCGGGCAGCACATGTTTTTTAGCAATTTCAATATTCCAGTTAGTCTGGGGTTCATTATATCCAAAAATCTGGTCATGCCTAAAATTCCTTTTACTGGAACCATTGGTTAGGTCCAGGATCCAGGTGCCCATTTGTGCTGCTTCCAGGGCGATGTGAAGACTTTCCTGTGCTTCCCGCAAAGCCTTTTCTGCCCGTGCTCTTTCTACCGCTGCCCACGTACGATCTGCGGTTTCTTCAATTAATGTAATTTCTTCCTTTGAAAAAATATGAGCTTCTTTAAAATGGACAAAAAGAATAGCATATAGTTTTTCTTTTTTAATTAAAGGAACATTTACAGTGGCAGCAAGATCAAGAGCTGCATTGGCCTCTTTTTCGCTATTTGTGAGCTTAGGGTTGTTATTAATGTCATGTTGGATTATTGTTTCGCCAGCCAGCAATTCCTCCAAAAGTTTTTCCCCATAGTCCTTATACTTATAGATACCTTCAATTCCCATCACATCCTTGCAATAATGTTTGGGTACCGCAACATTTTCCTCATCTCCCATATCTTCAGCATAACCTACCCGTGCTGCTCCAAGATGTTCTCCCAGTATGGTGGCAGCCTTATAAAGTATTTCTTCGGGGTCGTCAATCGTGCGAAGAGCATCACTAAGGTGTAATAGATAAGCTTGTTGTTCCTCAATTTTTTTCTCCTCATTGATATTTCGGGTTGTACCAATTAATTTAGGAGGATTACCAAAGAAATTTCCCTCCATTCGGGTCCAAACGGTTTTTCCGTTGCTACCGGGTATTAAAAGCCTCTGGACGATGCTAAAGGAGGATTGATCTTTTATTGCCTTTCGGTATTCTTTTATAAAATTTTGAAGATCATTAGGATGTATACAAGCAAGTCTTTCCTTTATAGAATTGGGGAGGTTAAAGCCAAGAACCGCAATTTGATCTCCCGAATAGGTTACTTTACCGGTTTTTAAATCTACTTCCCAACCAAACTGGTTGCCGGCTCCCATGGTTTGCAGAAGGCGAACCTCATTTTGTTTTAATTCCTTTTCGATTTTTGCCCGTTCTACAATTGCCCAGGTACGTTCAGCCACCTCCTGAAGAAGTTTAACTTCATCTTCCTCCCAGGAATGTGGTGCTAAGTTATTAACACCTAATACCGTAATGAGTTTTTCATCTTTAACAACAGGAATTCCAACGCCACCAACAATACCATTGTCTTTCCAGTTTTTCCTTTCTTCTTCAGAAAAACGTTCATCGGTCGAGACATCTCCTACAATCAGGCAACTGCCACTTTTAAATGCTTCCAGCCAGACTTCTCCAAAATCTGAAACAGGAAACTTTGGGGGATTAGAATTGCCGTCCGCAGAAAAACCATTCCATAAAGTTGCCCATCCATTTTCGTCGATTTCATAGTAGTAAACCCGAACCGAATTAAAATGCTCTCCAACTAATCGGGTAGCTTCACATATTATTTCCTGAGGATCCACAATAGGGCTAAGACTATCGGTTAATTCTAAAAGGAAAGTTTGACGTTCTTCGGCTTTTTTACGTTC
Source organism: uncultured Antarcticibacterium sp. (assembly GCA_964639695.1). Lineage (GTDB taxonomy): Bacteria > Bacteroidota > Bacteroidia > Flavobacteriales > Flavobacteriaceae > Gillisia. The sequence continues at coordinate 4,051 of CAZXEY010000124.1, forward strand.
TGTTACATCTTTAAAAATTATCGCAACGTGCTGCTCATTGGGAGCATCAATCCTAAAGGCATTAACATCAAACCACCTGTTCATTCCTTCAGCATAATCCTCAAAACGAATGGATTTCCCTGTTAAAGCAACATTCCCGTAAATTTCTTTCCAATAATTTTCTAGGTTAGAAACCAGTTCATTCACTTTCCTGCCTATAACATTTTGTAAACCTGTCTGTTCCTCAAAAACAGGATTGGTTTCCAAAAAGCAGTAATCGATACATTTACCAGTGTCATCCCGAATAATTTCAATAAGGCAATACCCTTCGTCCATGGAATTGATGATCTTACGGTATTTGTCTGTAGCTTTCTGCGCAAGTTTTTCCTTTAAATGAACAAGTTCCTGTTCTGCTTTTTTGTGCTCTGTAATATCGTGAAAGGTCAATACGAGACCATCACCGTTCCTGCTGGCAGAAATATCGAACCAGTGATCATAATTTTCATCGCTGTAATACCTTTGTATTCGCACAGGATCTCCACTTTCCACTACCTTAACAGACATATCAAATAGATCATCTTTTACTTTTGGCCATACCTTCAGTAATAGTTTGCCTTCTAATTCTTTAGTAGAGAAGCCGGTTATATCTTCGGCAGCTTTATTACCTCCCTGAAAAATGAAATCTATTATTTTCCCTTCCTCATCCCGTATCGAATCCAGCATAGTTATAGCTGTATAGGAGCCATTAAACATCTGGCTTAGAGTTTCTTCAGATCTTTTGCGTGGAGTGATGTCTTCAACCGTGGCAATAAGATAATCCTCTTTTTTGCTCGCTCTTACATGCCACCATTGGTCTACACCTAAACCTTCAGAGCAGGTTTCCAAATCGGTTGGAATTCCGGTTTCGGCTGTATTTTGGTATTGGTGTAAAACCCCGGTTTTTAATGTGTCCTGGAAAACCTCAGAAAATTTTTTACCAATAATGCTTTTTTCCCGGCCTGTTTTTTTGAAGGTGTAAGAGTTAACCATTACAATTTCAAAATCCTCTACTCTTCCATTCTTGTTATACACGTTTCGATAAAGAACAATGGAATAGGGAGAAGCATCAAAAACAGATTGCAGTAAAGCTTTACCTTCTCTTAATTGCTCTGCCTGCAGGCGAATTTCTTCCAGGGAAGTCTTTAACATTTCTGTTTTGGAGGAAAGTCCTTGTACCGACTCTTGTTTTCTTACAACCTCTGTTACATCCAGGACGCGATGAATAATGTATTCAACCTCCCCTTCTGCATTTAAGACAGGGGCATTTACCGGGCTCCAGAATTTTTCTTCAAAGCCTCCATCCTGCCTTTGTACGTTGTATTGCTGCATCGCCATCCTGTGCGGCTGTTTGGTAGAAAGGACTTGTTCTAAGGATGAACGAAGGTTTTTAAATTTATTTGCCTCTGCAGCTCCGGGAGTGTCTGGGAAAACATCGAAGATATATTGGCCTACAAGATCCTTTCGATTGGTAAAGGTAGCCTGTAAATAGGCATCGCTCACCATTTCTATATGTAAATCAGATCCCACAATCAGGTAGGAATCGGGAGTTTGCTGCAATACGTTTAGTAAATTCCTGCTGCGTTGCTCACTTTTTCTTAACTCCTCTTCAGCTGCCTTTCTTTCAGTAATATCCTGTACCAGCCCAATAAGATTTTCAGCATTTCCTTCAGCATCAACTAAAACATTTCCCTGAGCTTCCAGAACCCGCATCTCGCCGTCCCTTCGATAGATTCTACGGGTATATTTATAGGGTTCCTTATTTTCAATAGCATTTTGTAAAATTTTCTGCACCTTTACTGCATCATCAGGGTGAGATCTCTGGTCCAGCCATTCGGTAGAAGGTTTAAAGTCCCCCGGTTCTTCACCAAACAACCTATAAAGCCCATCTGAAAAAATTACATTATTGGTATCAAGGTTTACTTTATAGCTTCCTGTTGCCGCCACTTTTTCGGTAGAATGCATTAACCATTCGGTTTTCTTTCTATCCTTTTCAGCCAAAATACGTTCGGTGATATCCTGGGCGGTTCCATAAACCCGAACAGGATTTCCGGCTTCATCTTTTACAATGGCGGCTCTCCTGTGCACATATCTTATACTGGCATCTGGCCGTATAATTCTAGTGATAAGATCCAGAGGCTCTCCCGTTGCATGGGTATGTTCAATTGCTTTTTTATATATTTCCCGATCCTCAGGATGCACGTGGGACATAAATTCCTCGGCAGTAATTTCTTCCTGTTTCGGTTCCAGTCCCAGGATGCGATAAAATTCTTCAGAATAGGTTACCTGGTTACCGGGAAGTTTTCTTTCAAAGCTTCCAATATGCCCAATGGCCTGGGCATTTTTATATTTTCTATGCTCTTCTTTAAGCTTGTCCTCGTAAAATTTTTGACTGTGAATATTGTGTGCAGTACCAATAACTTTTATTACCGCTCCATTTTCGTCCCGTTGATAAACCTTTTCGGTTATTTTAAACCATTGCCACTGCTTATTTGCAGATTGCATGCGAACTTCTACAACGGTCTCCTCGCCATCCCCAATTTCTTTACATCTTTCAAGATTTTGCATTCGCCGCCCGTAATCATCAGGATGAATTACAATCTTGAAAATTTCTTTTCCTTTACTATAGATTTCCTTAATATCCTGCTCCAGGAGTTCCTCGGCTCTTTTATTGATATAAATAATTCGATACTCCTTTATATCGACGACGAACAAAATATTTGGATTTAAATCGGCAACTTGTTGTAAATTAACCATATTAGGAAATCCTAGGGCATTAGAATCCCCTGAAGGAATAGAATCGGACATAAAAAAATTATTTGCTAAAGCGGAAGGTTAAATTAATAAAATCCCATTGTATATCAAGAAGCCTTAATTTAAAATGCAAGAAATAAAAAGGTTAAGAAAAAGAGGACAAGATAAGGTGTATTTGAGTTAAGAAATAGAAGGATAACAAAATTTTAAGTAAAAAGAAAGAGTTACTGAATTGCTTCAGTAACTCTTATTATTTCTTCGGAAAGATCTCCCGGTAAAAATTGGGTCTCTTTATTATTTTTTCTCCGGCAACCCGCGGGTCAACCATCCTCTTCTGTTTGCTGTTGCCATAGCATAGGGAGTAATCCAAAACAAGCCGAAGGTGTAAAAGATGCTGTAGGAATAGGCCCAGAAAGCTTCAGAAACATTATACTTTTTTGCATAAAAGAAAGCCGGCAAACTTGAAAATATCAGGATACTCAGTAGGGTAGAGCTAATAAATAAAACCGGATGCATAACTAACAGGACAATCATAATAAGGAACAATGGGTAAGCTGTTAACATATGCATCCATTGATTTATTAATAAAAGCCGCGTTCCAGATTTAGATCCGTTTCTAAAAGGTTTAAAGGCAAACTTGGACATCATCAGGTTTTCCCGAACATTACTTCTTTCCCAACGGGTAAACATTTTATGTAAACTGCTGAATTTTTCAGGAATATTGGTAAGTACATAGGCATTCCGCTGAAACAGTACGTGATATCCCTGCTTCAGGATCATATTGGTCATTGCACGATCTTCTCCAATATCTGTAGGTTGTCCCATAAAAGTTTGGTTGATCCACTCGGGAAGGCAGTTCATTACAGCCTTACTTCGGTAAGCCGCCAAGGCCCCGGGAGTACAAAGAACAGATCCCAAAACGCTTTGTGCAGATCTTATAAATTCAAAACTAAATACAAAACTCACGTTCAGCATTCTTGGAATTATAGCTTTTTGATTATTTAAAACCCTTACATTCCCAGCTACAGCACCACAACTTTCATTTTTTACAAATGGGGAAACAAGGTTGCGAAGTGTATCTTTTTCTACAATAGAATCACTATCTACAGTAACAAAAACCTCTCCCGTTCCCAAATTGAATCCGCGGTAAAGCGCATGTCGTTTTCCCTGGTTTACCGGCTGTTGATAAATTGAAACCCGGTCTCCTAATTGCTCTTTGGCTTTTTTCATCCAATCCCAGGTATCATCTTTACTGCCATCATCAATGGAAATAAGCTGTAATTTTTCAGCTGGATAATGGCTATTGGTCAAACTTAGTAAAGTATCATATACCAATCTTCCTTCATTATAAGCAGGTACGATCACGGTGCAGGTGGGAAGTTCCTCATCGGTAACAGAAGCTACGGGCTTGTAGCGAAAGAACAATCTTGCTATATACGCAAAAAAGCTTAACCTGAATAACAACAGGAAGCTGGACATAAAAATAAGGATCATTCCTCCCAAAGTGTTCATCCTGTTTAAATTCATCTCCTCAAATTGAGGCTGCAGGAGGTAAACTGAAAAAGCTCCTCCCAATAAAAGAAAAAAAGTACCGGCCAGGGTCAGCAGGTGTTTTTTAGTAAAGCTGGCGGTTCTGTAATTTTTTGATCCTTGTCCTCCCGTGGTTTCTGAAGACATAGTTTCATTATTTACAGAGCGGCTGTTAATTAAATTTTCAGCTGATGCTGAAGGTGATATTTTAAGGTCTTGTGTTATCATTTTTTTTGATCTGTTAAATCCTTTTCATTAATTCTTTGACCCCATAGAAAATTAGTAGGTCCAAATTGCAATAGCGAATTTTATACCGCTAATGAATAGGTTCATTATCAGGGATTATAAATAAAGGATGTAGATATCTATGAGGTGTGACCGGAAAAAAC
>CAZXEY010000125.1:0-8726 GCA_964639695.1 uncultured Antarcticibacterium sp.
CAATTTCTTCAATACATCCAATCATTGCACTCTGGCGGTTTTGGATTACCCTTATAAACTCAGTGGCATCATCAAGAGATTCAACAGTTCCCGTATCAAACCAGCTCATCCCCCGCGTCATAACCCCAACTTCTAGGTTTCCCGATTCTAAATACATTTGGTTAATAGTCGAAATTTCTTTCTCCCCTCTTTTTGATGGCTTAACGTTTTTAGCATATTCTACCACCTTGTTATCATAAAAATATAAACCGGGAATAGCATATTGGGACTTAGGAATTTTAGGTTTTTCCTCAATACTTACCACTTTATTTTCTTTATTGAATTCTACGACTCCATATCTTTCAGGATCTTTAACCGGGTAAGCAAAAATGGCAGCTCCTTCCACATTAGATTTACTTCTTAGGAGAGAACCAAGTCCATTACCATAAAATATATTATCGCCCAATACTAAAGCTACTTTATCCTCACCAATAAACTTTTCGCCGATAGTGAAAGCTTCAGCCAAACCTTTTGGTTCCTCCTGCACTTCATATTCAAATCTACAACCCACCTGGGAACCATCCCCAAGGAGTTTTTTAAAGGAATCTTGATCGTAAGGAGTGGTTATAAAAAGAATATCCCTTATACCTGCTAACATTAGCACCGATAAAGGATAATAAATCATAGGTTTATCATAAACCGGTAAAAGTTGTTTACTTACAGCTATAGTAATTGGATATAACCGGGTGCCAGATCCTCCGGCTAATATTATTCCCTTCATCTATTAATCTTTACATTTAAAAGTAAAACCTGGGAGTTTTAAAACTTTTTGAAGGGTCAAAATTAATCATTATAAATACCGAAACAATCTTTTAACATGAAATTTCGATATTGAAGGTTTTTTTGCACTTAAAAAAAATCAAAGTACCACCTAATGTTGGTTATAAAAATTTAGATAAAACACCTTGTCGTAGTTTGTTTTTAAGTACCAGTTTTGAGTAAAGATTTTCAAATTTTTTAGCATTTTTAAAAGGATTAAAATCTCTCATTGCAAGCTTATATGCTTTTTCACCCATAGCTTCCCTTAAAGAATCATCATATAGTAATTGAAGAAGCTTATTTTCAAATTTTTTCTTATCAAAATCATCAATACAAAAACCTGTTTCCTGATTTTTTAAGACTTCTTTTACTCCTCCTACGTTAGTTGCAATGGTCGGTCTTTTTTGAATTGCAGCTTCAAGAATTACCCCTGGAACACCCTCTACCTTGCTGGGCAACACAAAACAATCGGCAGCAGCTAAAAGTTCAGGAATATTTTTCCTGAACCCCAATAAGAAAATGGTATCCCTTAAATTTCTTGTTTCTATTTCGGTTTTAATAGAATTAAATAAATTTCCAGTGCCAACACAAACTAACTTAATATGAGGGTGAACATCCTTTATTTTCGAAAAAATGTCAATTAGAAACTGATGATTTTTCTCAGAAGAAAAATTTCCAATGTGCATCACCACCTGATTACTTAAATCTATATTAAGTTCTTTATACAATTTTTTTCTAGCTCTTTTTTCATCAAATTTTAAAAAAGGTATACCTCTTCGAATAACTGAAGTCCTGCTACGGGGGAAATGAACAGTGTTAATAAAATCCTCAATCGCCTCATTTCCCACAGAAGATACATGTGAAATTCTTCTAAAGAACATACTATAAAAGAGCTTTTTAGGACCACCCATCCATTTGGAGATCATACTTATATTTCTATAAAGAATTGGCTTTTTGGGTAAGAAATAGGATGCGGCAATCATATATTTTAGTGTATCAGATCCATTACATTGGATGACATCCGGATCATTTAATCTTACCAGTTCTATCAATTTTTTCACTATTGTAGTAGAAAAGATTCCATTCTTTTCTAAAACCAAATCTACATTACCGGCTTCTTTAACCTCCAAGACGTCCTCAAAGTTTTTATACAACCCTGCAAAAGTAACCTCGTGACCTAGTTTAATTAATTCTGAACTTAAGTTTGCGGCAAAAACCTCGGCACCACGATATTGCCTGCTAGTTACTAATTGGAGAATTTTCATAAAATTATTTTTAAATTTTCCACACGGAAAAATAAAATGATCAAAATTGTTAATCATTTAAAAATAATTTTTAAAGATTTAAATAGTCCTAATACTACCCTAAATAGAGAGGGGAAATAGGTATAAAGAAATCATAAAAAAACCCATATTTTAAGACCTTGATCCTATTTTTCTTAAATACTCTTAAAATAAAAAAGGAATCAAAATAAATTTAACACTTGTTTAAGACCATGTTATATGTTTTCTCGTACTCCGCAGCGACAGATTTTATATCAAACTTTTGTAATGCAATTTCCCTTGCATAATTTCCTTTTAAACCTAAACTTTCCTTATTATTTAAAGCATAAATAACTTTATCAGTTAATTCCTTAACATCACCCCTGTTAAAGAAAATAGCAGTAGAATTATCAACACATTCCTGATTTTCAGGAATATCAGAGCAAACTATTACTTTTTCAGCTAACATTGCTTCAATTAAAGATCCCGGTAAACCTTCAAAATAGGTAGGAAAAACAAAAACATCAGCTAACATTAATAATAGTGGCACGTCTTGCCTTCTTCCTAAAAGCTTTACGCTTCTATCAATTTTTAACTCATTAATTTTTCGTTTTAATTTCTTTTCAAAAATTCCGTGACCCGCAATCAGTAAAATTGTATTTGGAAATTTTTCCAGAATACCGGGCATCGCATTCAGAAGGTCCATCTGCCCTTTTCTTTCAATTAATCTGCTAACGTTTAACAAAACCTGTTGGTTTTGGGCTATACCCAGTGAAGCTTTTAGTTCCTTAAGCTTTTCCTCATTATAAGCATTTTTGAATTTCTCTACATCCCTTCCCCTAAAAATGACCTTCACTTTATCTTTATCTACAAAAGTAGAATTAGCCTTCGCGTTTTTAATGGTCAAAGAATTAGAAATAAAAAAATCCACTTTACGGGAAGTATACGCATCAAATAACTGAACAAGTCTTAGTTTTATTCCCTGCACCACACTAAGATCCTTAAAGCGAAGAGGATTATAATTGTTATTCACATAACTGCTTATTAAAGGAATGTTGTATTTGCTTTTAAGCCTTCGGGTAATAATATCAGATTTAAATAAAGTAGAATGGATAATATCAGGCTTTTCAATTTTGTAAATTTTCTCCAATTCTGTAGTTGCTAAAGCAAAATTCCGTTCCATTGGAATGTTTAAAGAATATACTTTTATACCTAATTCATTTAGAACCGGAACCATCATATTACCCTCGTAAACATGAACAAAAACCGGGGTGTATTTTTTGAAATGTTGTGCAATTTCCACCAGGCTTCTTTCTGCGCCCGATCCTTGCAAAGTATCTATAACAAATAAAACTTTCATTAATTATTATTTTATAAATTTCGCCCCCATTTTCTATTCCGCAGAAAAGGGATTTCAAAAATTATTATTCTTCCAAGGCTCTGCAGTGAAGGTTTCTGAAACAGAATTTCATAAAATATCTTTCTGCTTTGTTTTATTTTCCCTGCTCTTACATAATTTACTCCAGATGATAACAAAAAATCATCTTTTCTGTAATGAAAGATACCTGACTTGCTATATTTATTATAAAGATAAAAGGTAGCTTCTGCTCTGTGCAGATCCCTTATTTTTGTTTGATCTGTAGTAGGATTATGATGGTAAGAAAAATTACAGGCGTTTGTATGAAGGATCTGTAAATTGTGATTTTCACAGTATTCAAGGATTCGGGCAGTTAATTCCCAATTTTCACTTTGTTTTAAATTGGTATCATAACCGCCAACTTCTCTCAGCACATCACTATTTACAGCGAAAGTACCGGCAAGAGAGGAGTATTTATAAGGGGTGATATTTGTGTCAGTTTTCGGTAAAATCTTCTTTTGATTCACAATATAGCCACAACTCAGATAGCCAATATTTGAAGATTTTGAAATTAAATTATTAAAATCTAACAACCAGTTTTCAGACACCTGATCATCTCCATCTAAAAATGTTATATAAGACCCTGTTGCCTTTTCTATTCCAAAATTACGGGCTTTTGAAACCCCTTTATTTATTTGCTTATAATAATTAATTCTTCTATCCTTTAAGTACTTCCCCACAGTAGCCTCCGTATTATCGGTAGAACCATCATCTACAATTATCAATTGCCAATCCTGAAATTTCTGAGAAATTATACTTTCAATTGCATTTGAAATATTATCTGCATTGTTGTAAGTAGGGGTAATTATAGAAAATTGGGACATTATTAAAATACTTTATTCTTCAGTAGGTAAGGCTTAATTATTTTATTACAGCATCCAAGGATAACTTACTAAAATTTGATTCTCTTATTTTTTCAAAACCTTTTCTTACAACCATATAATTTTGGAAAAAAACAGGGTCACCAGATAAATCTTCTTCATTTAAAGGGATATAGTTAAATTGAATTTGGGGGTAAATTGGTGTAAGATTAATTAAAACCGAGGACAGATATGAAAAAATTGCTCCCGGGAGAACAGTTTCTTTTTCCATTTTTTCTTCGAAGGGTATTGGATTTTTTACAATTTCTCCAAAGAAGGAATATTCGTTTAAAAACTCATCTCTTTCTCTGCGATGGGCAAAATAGGTAATGTCAGAATCTTTAAATCGTTCTTTAATTTGAGAGAGGTAATTTAATTGTTTATTCAGTGATAAATGCCCGAGTTCAACTAAGGGACTGCCAATAAAATAAATTTTATTCTTTTGGACTTGGGTAGAATGGGAAGATTTAAAACGAAAAACTTCTAACGAATCATAATCCGGTATTTCCAGTTTTATCTGACTATAAAAATGCAAATGCTTAATTGGTTTAATACCCAGGATATTATCCATTATAAATTTTTTACCCCCAAAAGGCACAGATTCAAAAGGAATTACCTCTCTGTTCTTTCTCCATTCTGCTATTAATAAAATCCCGGCCCCATCACTCAATAATAGCTTTTTATCACTTTCGAATTGATTAAGTATGAAATGATGGATCCAGTTTTTATAGTTGGTAAAAATTATTTCATCAAAAAATTCGAATTTTCCCGATAGTTGTTTTACTTTAAAAATGTTTTGAAAAACCAGTAAGTAATTTAAATAATTAACATCGGACTTCGTGAAAATTACCTCTAGTACCTTTAAATTCGGAGAGTTTCTCACCTCCTGGATAAATTCTCTGTCGCCTTCAAACTTTCCTATAGTTAGTATGACATAATTTTCAGCACTTGGCTTATTTTCGATATAATTTTTAACATTAAGAAAGTGTGTGGCATTCTTTATTACAAATAATCTTTTCATTATTCTCAAATATAAAAATCTATACCTCCTGAAGTTCTACCATCTTTTTAAATTTCTCTGAGTTGGCCATCAATTCCGTGAAATTACCTTTATCCTCAATACTACCATCTTTCATTACAATGATCCTATCTGCATTTTTAATAGTAGAGATGCGATGGGCCACAATAAGCATAGTATAATTCCCCTTTAAGTCATCAATGTTTTTCTGAATCTCCTTTTCAGTTTCCGAATCCAAAGCAGATGTTGCTTCATCCAGAATTAGTATTTCGACTTCTTTATAAAGTTCCCGTGCTATTGAAAGTCTTTGTTTTTGTCCTCCACTAAGATTAACACCATTATTTCCAAGGATGGTTTGTTCCTTTTCCGGAAGACTATTTACAAAATCCAGGATAGCAGCTTGTTGTAATGCCTTCCAGAAGCGTTCTTTATTTTCCGGACGCTCGTCCCAAAAAGTAACATTATTATAAAGCGTATCATTAAAGATCACCGGATCCTGAGTGATATATCCTATCTTCTCCTGAAAACTTTGTATTTGCAGTTCATTACTTTTATGACCATTGATAAAATAATTTCCTTTATCTACCGGCAACAATCCTGCTATAATATTTACTAAAGTTGTTTTTCCACTACCACTCTCCCCCACAAAAGCAACTGTTTCAAACCTTTCTATCTTTAAATTTATGTTTTTAAGAACACGAATTTCACCATAGTAAAAAGATACATCAGAAAGTGTAAGTGTATTCACGGTTTCTTTAAGGGGATTTTTACTCTTTTCTTCTTTGTTTTCTTTAAGCTCTTTGGAAAAAGACTGCATATTTTCCAGAGAACCAGACACTCCCAGGAATTTGTTCCACCGTGCCTGCATTTGCATTAAAAAGTTTAATGCGCGGTAAAAAAAAAGTAAACTAAAAAGTATTTGTCCTAATGACGATCCCAATAAAGCAGTTTGTACATAAATAACAATTACGACCACCGTTATAAGTAAAGGCTCCCGGGCTGCAATAAGTATAGAATCCAACACTCCAATCCTAACATTACTCTTTTCAATCTTTAAAACAGATTCTTTAAGCTTCTGGCCATACTTATATAGAGAACCTGTGGCTTTTAAATACTTGTAATTCCCAACATTTTGGATGATCAAACTTTGGAAAATATTGTTTTCACCGGTCAATTCCCTCGAAGCTCCTTTTGTTTTTTTATATAAGTTCTTATATAAAAAGTTGGTAAGAATTCCACCTATGGAAACCATTACAGCAAACTGAGGGTCCATCCTGAACGCAAAAGCCATATAAACCACAACCATTACCCCAAACTGGATGGCATAAAAATAGTTTGCAAAAGAAACCGCAACTCTGTCAACTTCCCCTGTTAAGGTGTTCTGAATTCGCCCAACATCTGCCGAAACAAAGTATTTATATGCCAGATTATTCATTCCCTTAATATTCTGGAATCTAATCTTTTTTATAAATTTTTGAAGTGTCAGCATTCTGTATACGCCATTTCCATATTGCATAAGACCTTTAAGAAAAAACAGGATTATCATAAATCCCAGTACCGTAGCAAGGTTTAAGGACAGACCTAAATTATCCAAAAATTCCAGCAGAAAGCTGAGTCCTCCCAAACTATCGGTATCCACTGCGCCAGGATCATTAACCATTTGTAGAAGAGGTAAGAACATAGCCAGGCCAAATCCATCCAGGATACCAACGAAAATACTGAAGCCAACAATTATAACTATTCTATAACCTAAATAGGAATAATAATAGGCCAGACTTTCAAAATACTTTTTTAACAGGTTCTTTATCAAATCACAATTATTGAAAATTTACACTCCATACTATATTGCTGTCCAACCGCCATCGATCATTAGGTTATGCCCTGTTATAAAAGATGCACCTTCAGAAAGTAAAAATGCAACTGGAGGGGCTATCTCCTTTGCGTTTCCCAATCGTTTTAAGGGGGATTTATTACTATAACTTTTTATAAAATCGGGATGCTGCTTACCTTCTAAAAGAATTCCGCCGGGGGATACACAATTCACCCTGATATTGTACTTCCCATAATATGATGCAAGATACCTTGTAAAATTGATTATACCACCTTTTATTGCACTATAAGCTGCAGGTGAAGTTCCCCCAAAGCTTTCGTATATGGTGAAATCATTTCCTACAACTCCATAGATAGAACCACAGTTGACCACTGAACCAAATTTTTGTTCTTTCATAACAGAAAGTACTTTCTGGCAGATATAAAAGACACTGTTCATTTGCATATCTACATTTTTTACCCAAGATTCAAGCGGAATATCTTCAAACTTTGTTCCCCAGTCTTCAGTCCTTGGATATGCCATATTTACAAGACCATCAATCCTGTTATATTCCTTCACAACATAATTTACAAGCCAGTCAATTTCTGACGAACTGGTTAAGTCCTTTTTTAAATATTTATAATTATTGTTCTCAGGTTCTGTAATATCAACAGCAATTACAGTAGCTTCTTCTTTATGTAAATATTCAGCTACTTCTTTTCCTAACTGTCCATTTGCACCCGTCACAATGATGACTTTTTCTTTTAATCCTGTAGGCATAGATTGAGTATTTGGTATGCTTCTTCAACATCGTTAAATCCCCTGGAATTTCCGGTTAAAACTTCATTTATAAAAAATTTCATTTGAGCTGTATAAGTATCAACCAGGGTTTGATTGGATTTATATATTTCTATTCCGTCCTCTAATATTCTATTATTAAGGAGATCCACATTGTAAGTGTTATTGGCCGTTACTATTTCTAAGGTTCGTTTAGTATCTTTTCTGTAATAGTTCAAAACAATGCTTGCAGAAAATCCTGGATACTCCCATAAAAAATTAGCATAATCTATTGCATCAATTTGTAGGGAAGATGAACTTCTAAAAGTTTTAGTTGTTTTACCCGGGGTTCCAAAAAGCCAATGTAAGTAATCGAGTTCGTGGATCATATCGAGATGAACTCCACCTCCCAATTCTTTATTCGCACTATAAACTTTTCTAAAATCAACAGAAGGCCTCCAGTCCGGTAAATAAGAACCGCAATAGCTATTTACTTCATTTACAGTCTTGTCCTTAAGAATTGATTTAACCTCTTTAATTGAGTCCAGAAATCTAAGATTACAGGCTACATAATTAGCAATCTCTCTTTTACTAATCTCATCAACTAAATTTTTATGATCTATGTCAAGAGAATGAAATAAAGGTTTTTCAATAAAAAAGGGAGTATTTATCTCCAGCAATTTTAATATTGTATCCGCATGAGAAGAAGTTGGATTGGAAATAAGTACGAAATCAAATTTTGTTTTTTTTATTTCAGTTATGGAATAAACGTTTGTAATGTTTT
>CAZXEY010000126.1:0-8709 GCA_964639695.1 uncultured Antarcticibacterium sp.
ACCATTGGGTTTGTAGGCAATACAGGTAATGCTAAAACTACTCCTCCTCATTTACACTTCGGAATTTACACAGGTTACAGGGGAGCTATTGATCCTTTATACCATGTTTACCAGCTTGACGAACCTCAGTTCGATACGATTATCGATGCTCCTGAAGCCACACTCCTGGCTGCAAAATCCAAAGGCAATTTGAGAAGCAGACCTTCCTCAAACAAAAAGTCAGAAATTATTGGTAATCTTTCTCCTGGTGATACTTTACGTTTTTTGGGTAAAACACAGGACTGGTTTCACGTAAGGACTACAAATAAAAAGGCCGCTTTTATACACGAAAGTTTAATTGCTCCTTTATAATTAAGGTGCAGGATTAGGGATTGCTTCATGGATCCTGTTGATCTCAGTCAAAATCTCCTCAGATAATTTCAGGTCAATACTCCCTATATTTTCTTCCAGCTGTTCAATAGAGGTTGCCCCTATTATCGTGCTGGTTACAAAAGGCTGCATCTCAATAAAAGCAAGTGCCATTTGAACAGGAGAAATATTATTATCATTGGCTAATTGATGGTATCGTTTTACCGCTTCTGTTGCCTGTGGATTTGAATATCTTTTATACTGAGAAAACAGAGTTAACCTTGCTCCTTCAGGATTTCCTTTTAAATATTTTCCTGAAAGGGTTCCCATTCCTAAAGGAGAATATGGAAACAAACCTACATTTTCACGGTGGTAAATTTCGGTAAGTCCAATTTCATCTTTCCTGTTTAATAGGCTATAAGGATTTTGAACGGTCCTGATTCTTGGAGCTCCATTTTTTGCTTCTTCCAGAAATCGCATCACCCCAAAAGGAGTTTCATTAGAAAGACCTACATTACCAATTTTCCCTTACTTTATCTTTAGTTCAAGGTGGTGCAATATTTCTTTGAAATTATCCTGCCACTGCTCATCTGGATCTATACTATATCCCCGCTTTCCAAAAAAATTGGTATTTCGTTCCGGCCAGTGCAATTGATATAAATCTATGTAATCTGTTTGCAATCTTTTCAAGCTTTTTTCAAGCGCATCATCAATTGCATCTTTTCCAAAGCCAAGATTTTTTCGAATGTGAGCCATTGCGGCACCAGGCCCTGCAATTTTTGAGGCCAGGATAACTTCTTTTCTTTTCCCGGTCTTTTTGAACCAGTTACCAATTATGGTTTCTGTATTTCCCTGGGTATTTTTATTGGCAGGCACAGGATACATTTCAGCTGTATCTATGAAATTTATACCTTTTTCCAGTGCAAAGTCAATTTGAGCATGGCCCTCTGCTTCTGTATTTTGTTGTCCCCAGGTCATCGATCCAAGACAGAGTTTACTCACTTTTATTTGGGTACCCGGTAAAAAATTATATTTCATTTTCAGCATTTTTTTCAAAAAGCTAAGTTCTGAAAAATAATAGGAAATTCCCATACCATAGGTTCGTGAGCAATTAGCAGGATGATTATATTCCTTTTGATTATATTTGAAAGAAAGGTGTTTAAAAAGGTAATATTCTCAATTTTACCTATTCATTTTCAACTGATCTATATAATTTAAGGTTTATGAAAAAAATTGCTGTTGTTGGTCCGATTCCAAGAGATACAATTATTACCCATAAAAATGAAACGATAAAAAAATATGGATGTGTTACCCATCCGGCTATAGCTCTAGCCAAACTTATGGAAGATAAGGGTGAGGTAATAGTTATATCTCATATTCACAAAAAAGATAAATCGGCTGTAAATGAACTTTTTCATCCTTATAAAAATGTAAATACAGCGGGCATAGATAGTACAATTGACAGGGGAACAGTAATAGAATTAAAATTTGTTGATCAAAATAACCGGCTTGAAAAGCAAACTGCTTTTATGAATCCTATTTCCCCAAAAGATGTCACTCCTTTCCTGGATGCAGATGCCTTTGTTTTTGTACCTATAACCGATTTTGAAATATCCTTAAGCACCCTTCAGCATATTAAAGAAAACAGCAATGCAATAATCATATTTGACGCCCATGGGCCGACAACGGCAATGAATATTAATGGTGGCAGGGAAAGAAAATTCTGGATAGATCAGGAAGAATGGTTTCCTTATATTGATGTGCTAAAGATGAATCTTGAAGAATCTAACTGTTGCTGGTTTAAGAGTGAATATTCAATAGATGAATTAACTGAATATGATGAAGAAAAAACAGATCATCTTGATGCTTTTGCTGAATACGTTTTAAGACAGGGTGTAAAACATTTATATATTACCCTGGATTCCCGGGGTTGTGTTTCCTATAGTTTAAAAAATGGGGAAGTTGAAAAAACCTGGATTGCCTCTTTACCTGTTGAAGAGGTTATAGATACCACCGGTTGTGGAGATTCTTTTGCCGGAGGCCTGGCCTTTGGTTTTTCTTATTACAACGATCCCATTAAAGCTGCCCAATTTGCAAACGCATTAGGAGCCTTCCGAACACAAGGAAAAACCTATGATGTATTTAAAAGTTTAAAAGAAACTGAAAAAGTAATTCAGCAAAATTATTCCTAATCCTTTCTGGTTACTCCATCTCTGTCAATAACTGATTAATTTCGTCCAGTTTTGGAGTAAGAATTACTTCTATTCTTCTGTTTTTAGCTTTTCCTTCAGAAGTCTGGTTAGAAGCAATAGGTGCAAACTCTCCCCGGCCGGCAGCGGTTAGGTTTTGTGCGTCAATACCTTTATTCTCCCTTAAAATTTGAACAATGGAAGTCGCCCTTTTTGTAGAAAGATCCCAGTTATCTGTAAGTTGGCCACTTCCCCCATAAGGAACATTATCTGTATGTCCTTCAATAAGTACCGCAATATCTGGATTTTGAGCTAAAACCTGCCCAAGTTGCTGTACTGCTTTTCTACCTTCAGCATTAACAGCCCAACTTCCTGAATTGAACAATAGCTTATTTTCCATTGAAACATACACTTTTCCATCTCTTTGTTCTACCGTCAATCCTTTTCCTTCAAAATTGGTCAAAGCATTAGAAACTGCAGTTTTTAAAGCATTCATTTTTGCATCCTTTGCAGCAATAAGCCCTTCCAGCTCATCAATCCTTTTGGATCTTGCTGCAAGATCTTTTTGAAGTTTTTCAAGCCTTGCCTGCTCTGTAGCCAGTTTTTTCTCCTTTTCATCCAGCTCAGCCAAAAGCTCGCGGTTACGGCGGGAATTTTCAGATAAAGCTGTTGAACTGTTCTTATCAAGAGCATCATAAGAAGCTTTTAAGCTCTCCAGTTGAGCAGCGGTATTCTTTAGGTTCTCCTGAACTCTATCTCTCTCGCTCCTCATAACTTTCAATTCTTCCCTTAGAGCCGCAAGGTCTTTTTCAGACTTATCCCGCGTCTCTCTTAAATCAGAATTTAATTTTTGGTTTTTATTCTGAAGGTTATCATATTGCGATTGCAAGTCTTTATATTTCTTCGAAGAAACACAGGAAGATAGAGAGGTTGCAACAATTAGAAAACCAAGGATTAATTTTCGTGACATATTGAGAGATATTTGTTATTGTTCTATTTCTACTAAAACGGGGCAATGATCACTATGTTTTGCTTCAGGTAAAATAACAGCTCGTTTTAATTTTGGCTTTAGAGGTTCTGAAACCAGGTTGTAATCTATCCTCCAGCCTTTATTGTTATTCCTTGCATTTGCGCGGTAACTCCACCAGGAATAATGATCCCCGTTTTTGTTGAAATGCCTGAAAGAATCAACAAAACCATCATTGATAAACTTCGCGATCCATTCCCGCTCTACCGGTAAAAAGCCTGATGTATTCTTTAACCGTACAGGATCATGTATATCGATTTCTTCGTGACAAATATTGTAGTCCCCGCAAATTATAAGGTTTGGTACCTTTAGCCTTAACTCTTTAATATATTGATGAAAATCATCCATATACTGCAGTTTATGCTCAAGCCTTTTAATATTTGTTCCGGAAGGTAGGTACAGGCTCATAACCGAGAAACCATCAAAATCGATCCTGAGGTTACGTCCCTCAAAATCCATATATTCTATTCCCGTACCATATTCTACATGATTTGGTTGGTGCTTACTTAATATAGCCACACCGCTATATCCCTTTTTTTGAGCAGAAAACCAGTAGTGATATTTGTAGCCAATTTCTTCAAAGGCTTCGAGGTCAAGTTGATCTGATGATGCTTTTATTTCCTGTAGACATAGCACATCGGGATCAGAATTTTTAAGCCATTCTAAAAAACCTTTTTTTACCGCTGCTCTTATTCCATTAACGTTATAGGATATGATCTTCATTCTAAATTTTAATTAGTTCAAAAGTAAAAAAATATACTTTCTCACCATAAAATTCAGTTTAGAGAAATAAGAATTTACTTAACAATAAACCTCTTTACAAGTCCGAATTTTCTGGTCCCGATTCTAAAGAGATAAACACCGGTAGCGGCATAGGACATATCAAATTCATAAAGATATCCCTCACCGTTAGTTAAAACTTGATTTTCAATTAGTTTTTGACCAAGAATGTCATGTACGGTTACTCTTAGTGGCTGCTCGAAAGTAGTGGCAAGAAATGCTCTGTAAATTCCATTGCCCTGATCTGAAACCTCTAAATGTGCTTCATTCAAAAGAAAATCCTCTAAATCAAGGCCGCTATCAAAAATACGTACCGAATAATCATGAGTAGAGCCGTATTCCATGATACTACAGGGATCATTTAAATCTCCTCCAAAAGTTACATCTCCTGCTCTTACTCGCATTAAATGCTGACCTAAAGGTGCATCTGGCGGTAATTGGAACTGGAACGAATGCCAAACATCTGCTGAAGGTATGATTTGGTTAGAGATCAGTCTTTCTGAATCTTCAAAAGCTCCATTATCATTTAAATCTATCCATAGGGAAAACCGTTCATTTTGAGGTGAATCAAAGAGAGTCTGAACCCTTACAGTAAATTCTCCCTGGGAACGGTCAAGGTCTGCAGAAAATCCAATAAAATCTGCATATCCATCAAAACATGGAATCCTTTCATTAGAAATTTCCTCCAATTCAAAAGAAAAAATACCATCTCCAAAACTTGAACAATCTGATCCTCTAGGGATACAGTTGATATTCGCCACAGATTTCAACTGGCTATCATTAGCGGGCTCTCCATCTCCAGGCAAGTTAGTTTCAGCAAAGATTTTATATCTTCCGGGAGCAGATAAATTCACTGTCCTGGAAAAAGTGAAAGCAGCATTTCCCCCTACCTCAATGGTGCCGGGAAAAATTTCGGTAGTTAGAATATTATTTTCTACCGAGTAGGCAACAGGAATGTTTGACTGGGGTTCTCCCCCAAAATTTTCAATTGTTACAGTAATTCTCTCCTGAGTTTCAAAACCTAATCCTGTTGAAGGCTCATCAATAGAAGTAACTCCCACATCTTTTGGGAAAAGATTTTTTATAAATTGAGTAAATGTGTTATTATCTGGCTGCTCATCTGTTACTAAACCTGTACTAGCGGTTATTTCATAAATTTCACCTATTTCCCCAAGATTTGCGGGAGTTGTAAAAGTATAATTTACAGAGCTTGTGCCTGCAACTGTTCCTGTGAAAAGCTCCTCTACTACAGGTCCTCCGTCAACAGAGTAGCTTACGGGGATATTGGTTTGAGGATTATCGCCATAATTCCTGATCGTCACGGTAATTTCCTCGGAATTTGTTAAAGTAGAATTCACCGGTGATACAAAGGCAACTATACCCACATCATTTAAAAAATCTGGAGCAAGCCTAAAAACCCCTACTCTATTCTTTCTATCAAGTCCTTCAAAATATTCTGCATTATGCCAAAAAGTGACATTATCGAGGGGATCAATTGTTAAGTGAGCATAATCTCCGTATCGTGCTGATGGATCGGGACTTGGTCCTTCAATAATGCTAATTTCATTTAAAGTCATTAAACCCCGGGGATCGTTTTCAAATCTACCGGTATATCTAATTGATGGATGTACAGGAAATTCTGTATTATTATCTAGCACGGTAAAACCTAATCCTATATTTCCTTTTTCATCAATTCCAATACTACCAGAAAACCTGTCACTGCTGTCGGGCGCATAAGTACCCTCCTGGTGCACTCTCCACAATCCCCCGTTCCTGTCCTGTCTTAGTTCATACCACCGAATCCCGGCATGTTCTGCCGCTGTAGGATTTACATCCACTACAAAATTGAGTACCACCGAGTTATGAGTTGGAAATCTCCTGTACTGGGTCATATACATAATTGTTGCCTGTAATGCATCAACATCGGGATTATTCCCTACCTGTTCAAGATTGGAAAATGAACCTCCATCGAAGGTCGCTATAAAAGGACTTACTCCCTCTGCTGTCCCAATTTCCTGAAACTCTGTTATAGTTGAAGATAACGGGGAATTCCAGTTCATTTCAATGTTCCAGATCTTTAAATGATCTTCAGATACTCCAGACCAGGCATCATCCTGTAAGTAAATTATTGAGGAACTCCCACGTGGCGGCATTTCATCTCCCATTGCATTAAATCCTGCCGGGCTGTAAAAACCATTGGTGCGTATTCCCGGAAGGGGAAAACCTACAACCCTTGCAGAAAGCCCCTGTAACATCCTGTCCCGCTCAAAAACATAAACCACCTGATTAGTACTTGCTGTATTGGAATTTTTATTTGTAGTAACATAATAACCATCACTCCAAACAGACATTTTGGGATAATCTGGCAATGCTCCGTTTGTTCTGAACCTGTACGTATACCAGCCGTCATTAACAGGATCGGGTCCACGGGAAACGGCTACTAAAAAACTTTCAGGAGTATCACTAAACTGGGTTATCAAAAATCTGTCTGCAAACTCGTCATAGACCACAATTGGATCCCCCAGGGTTTCATTGGCAAATTCTCCGCCAATACTCGCTAATGAGGCGGGTGGAACAATTCTGTTACCTGATTTATCGAATATTGAAAAAGCTGAATTCCAGGCATTTACATAATGAAATGGACCAACAGCTCCCGTAGGGTCTGTTGGTGTGGAGCGTGAGGTAGCAGCAACAAAATTTTGAATAGGTGCTTTTCCCGGAATCTCTCCCATCTTTTTTTGTAATGCGGGGTCAATGGTATTTGGAAGCCCCTTCCCCGGAACAACGTTGTTAATTCCCCTGTTACGAGGGTTGTAAATTTTATATTCAGTAGAAGGCGGTATTAATTTCTTTTTTGATAAGGCAGAAGAAGGCACGGCCTGGGCTGAATCCAGATATACAGGATTTGCCTTTTCCTGCTCCTGTGCAATTATATCTAATGAAAAGAAAATTAAAAAGAAAGAGAGGACGTAAGGAATTTTAGCCATAATCAGGGGTAAAACATTCTTTAATTTTTTGAACTCCTAAAAATAGGAAAAGAGGCAATGATAAGTTCAAATTGCCCCTTTTATTTATGTTAAAAATAACTCTTTTATCCTGTGATCCAGGTTTTGAAATCTGTTTCTTTCTTTAAAAGATTAGAAAGATCTTTAATTGAAACTCTTTTTTGCTCCATGGAATCTCTAAATCGCACTGTCACCGTTTTATCTTCAAGGGAATCGTGATCTACAGTTATACACAATGGAGTTCCTGCGGCATCCTGTCTTCTATATCTTCTTCCAATTGCATCCTTATCATCATACTGGATCTTATAATCCCATTTAAGATTTTCAAAAATCTCCTGTGCAAGTTCGGGCAGGCCATCTTTTTTAACCAGTGGAAGAATAGCTGCTTTAACAGGTGCAAGGATTGCTGGAAGCTGCAAAACGGTTCTGCTGGATCCATCTTCAAGGGTTTCTTCTTTTAAGGAAGCAGAAAGTATCGCTAAAAACATTCTGTCCAATCCTATGGAAGTTTCAATAACATAAGGCACATAATTCTCATTGAGTTCAGGATCAAAAAACCGTAATTTTCTACCCGAATGTTCTTCGTGTGCCTTTAAATCAAAATCGGTCCTGGAATGAATTCCTTCAAGCTCTTTAAAACCAAATGGAAAATCAAATTCTATATCGGCTGCAGCATTTGCATAATGAGCCAGTTTATCGTGGTCATGAAAACGGTATTTTTCTTCACCTAATTTCAACGAATAATGCCATTTTATTCTTTCCTCTTTCCAGTGCTCATACCATTTAAGCTCTTCTCCCGGGCGAACAAAGAATTGCATCTCCATCTGTTCGAACTCACGCATCCTGAATATGAACTGCCTTGCTACAATTTCATTTCTAAAGGCTTTACCTGTTTGGGCAATTCCAAAAGGAACCTTCATTCTTCCTGTCTTTTGGACATTGGAAAAATTTACAAATATTCCCTGTGCAGTTTCAGGACGTAAATAAAGATCGGAAGAAGATTCAGCAGAAGCACCGAGTTTGGTACCAAACATTAAGTTGAACTGCCTAACATCTGTCCAGTTTTTAGATCCTGTTTCAGGATCTGCTATTTCAAGTTCTTCGATTAAGGCTTTAACATCGGCAAGATCTTCCCTGGTTAGAGACTCTCCCAGTCGCGTAAGGATTTCATTCCTTTCTCCAAGATATCTTTTTACCCTGTCATTGGTTGCAACAAACTGCTCCTCGTCAAAAGCATCTCCAAATCTTTTCTTCGCTTTTTCAATTTCTTTTTGTGCTTTCTGATTCAGCTTTTCAGCATAATCTTCAACCAAAACATCGGCCCGATACCTTTTCTTGGAATCCTTATTGTCGATTAATG
>CAZXEY010000127.1:0-8638 GCA_964639695.1 uncultured Antarcticibacterium sp.
TTTGGAGGTGAAACCTTATGTTCTTGCACTTTTTGAAAAGTAAAAGTACCAGCTGGCAACATTACTATTTCTTCTCCTTCAGGAATTTCAAAAACCCTGTCTTTTTGAAGGGATGGTTTTTCAGTTAGAAGAAGAAGGTCACGATCTTTAATTAAACGGTGAGTATCAGAATAAATAAATTTACCACTTTGAGCTTTAAGGAGGTCATAAACATCATTCCACTCAGTAAATCCGAAGGTTTTTAGAAGATGATACAATACTGCTTTGGTATTTGGGATCTTCTCAAGAACATCAATTCTTAATTCATAACCGTAAGTGGTTCGGTTTACGATTTCTGAGTATAATAACCCTACATAGTCTTCAACAAGGTTACAGCTTTCTTTTAGATGTTCCTGGGTTTGAGCAAAGGTTTCGAGAAACTTCGGGTTCATCTCCTCCAGAACCGGAACAACCTGATGCCTTATTTTATTCCGAAGATATTTAGACGAAGCATTACTGGTATCCTCCCGCCAGGAAAGATTTTTAACCTTTGCATAGTTTTCGATTTCCTGTCGTGAAAACTTCAGGAGTGGGCGAATAAGATTTTTATTTTCAGATTTTATACCGGTAAAACCTTCTAAACCGCTTCCCCTAACAAGGTTGATCAAAAAGGTTTCCAGATTGTCATTGGCATGAAGGGCAGTTAAGATATAATCGTATTTTAAAGTGGCACTTAATTCTTTAAACCAGTCATAGCGAAGATCTCTGGCTGCCATTTGTATTGAAATTTTCGCTTCTTCGGCATATTGACTGGTATCAAAATTTTGCACAAAAACCTCTACATCAAGTGAACCGGCCAGGGCAACAACAAAATCTGCGTCGCCGTCACTTTCATAACCTCTTAAATTAAAATTACAATGAGCAATGGAAAAATTTAGTTTGGCAGATCTGCATAAACACGCCAATACCACACTATCTACGCCTCCACTTACTCCTAATAATAACCGGGCGTTAGACAAATACGGAAATTCCTGACGGATGTGATTTTTGAACTCTTTTTCCATATTGGCTAAGATAATAAATTAGGGACTTAGCAAAAGGTATAAATTTTCTACTGAAGGACCTGTAGCATAGCTTTGGCCTTAATAAGGCATTCCTCACATTCCTTCTCTGGAACAGAATTGGCTGTTATCGCCCCTCCAACCGAAAATGAAATATATTTCTCTACACTGTTATATAAGATACTCCTTATCACCACATTAAAATCAAAATCTCCCTGAGGTGTAAAATATCCCAGGGCACCACTGTACAACCCTCTTTTGGTCTCTTCAATTTCTTCAATAATTTTCATTGCTGAAATTTTTGGAGCTCCTGTCATGCTTCCCATGGGAAAGGTAGCTTTTAGAATATCAACAGGGGAAAAGAAAGAGTCAACTTCTGCTGAAACTGTGGAGATCAACTGGTGGACCTGTTGGAAAGTATACACCTTGCAAAGCTCTTCCACCGTAACACTTCCTTTATTAGCAACCCGGGAAAGATCATTTCTTACCAGGTCCACGATCATTATATTTTCCGACATTTCTTTGTGATCTATAGAAAGAGCTTCGGCTATAGCAGCATCTTTCTTTGGGTCCTCAGCTCTCCTTGCGGTTCCTTTAATAGGCTGTGAAGAAATCCTGTTACCCGTTTTGGTTATATATCGTTCCGGAGAAGCAGATAGAAGAAATTTACCGTCGAATTTCAAATAAGCTGCAAAGGGAGATCCGGAAATATTATTTAACCTTTTAAAATAATCTAAGGGATCTTGTAATTTTTCTTTGACGTAAAATTCCTGGCAAATATTGGCTTCATAAATGTCACCGTGATGAATATACTGCAGTACCTTTTCAATTTTTTCTAAATATTCCTGTTTTGAAATCCTTGGAGTTATTTGTTTTTTGGTACCTCCTGCTGCTTCTATACCTTCCTGAGAAGCAAAAATATTTTGTATTTCTTCAAAATCATGTTCCATTTCATCTTCCACCATATTCAGGTAATGAAAAACGGCTTCATTATTTTTAATAAAAATTATTTTGGAAGGTTGAAAAAAGTATAGATCGGGGAATAAAAGTCCGTCGAAATTATCTGAAGTAAGCTCCTCCACATCATTTTTGAGATCATATGAAAGATATCCGAACAACCAATCAGCAGTTAATTCCTGGTATTCTTTTAGTTGCCCGAAAGCATCGGTAAAGTCAGTTTTTATTGCAGTAAAAGCATCTACAGCAAGGACAGCCTCAAAATTTGAAGTTTTTTGCGGATAATCATTGCTATCAAGCCAAACTGCTTCTGTAAATTTTTCGCTCCAGGAAAGAAGATTGTTTTTATAGATCTTTTTATCTTCTAAAATGAAGCTTCGGATTTTACGCATAGCGGTCTTTCTTGAGAAAACAAAAATACATTAAACAAGACAACCAATAAAATAGAGTAAAATGTTAAATTTTAGAAAAAATTAAATTTTTTGTAAGCCTTGATTAGGAGGTTTCGACAGAGCAGAAATTATTGAAAAAATTAATTTTTCAGTTTTTTTATTTTATTTAATAATAACTATGGGAGAGCTATTATTTGTTAGTAAAATTAATTTAAGACCAGGAAAATCTTCTTCTTCAATATATTAAACAATTGTTAAAATATAATTATTAACAATATTACTATTTGAAATTTTTTAAAAAAAAGTTTTATTTGTTTTAACATTAATTAGAAAATATGGCATAATTCTACTTCTACTACTAGTTTTTATAATCTCCTCCCTTGCTGACTTCCCAAAGTTACCATCCCAGTATCTGTCAGTTTTAAGATGTTTAACAACTTCTAGTAGTAAATTCTAGAATAAGTTTTAAAAATAAAAGACTATAATCCATCACTCAAAAGGAGATGGCTTGGAGTCTTCACCTGTTTTTACAACTTGAGCTAATATTTTTAATACAGTTTTAGATAACATTATAGTTGATTCTATGAAAATATTAGCCTCGATTGGTAGTAAGGCGAAAATTCAGACTCTCTTATTGGCAGGGTTTCTGATTTTTATTTTTAGTTCCCCTACTCAAGCTCAACAGCAAACCCAACAGCAAACGTTTGCAACTGGTTCCTATATTGTGAATATGGGAGTAACTCCTCAAACTGTGGGGAATGCTTTAAAACCTTACGGGCTTCTTTATGATCTTATCAAAAACTATAATGTACCTGTGCAATGGGTAATTAATCCTGAAAAAGCCAAAGATGGGATTGATTTTATCCATAATGGAGTTGCCTACAGGGGTGGGCCTTATATAATTCCTGCTGTTTATCGCACGCCAGCCGTAAATGCCCGAATCGCCTTTTGGCAAACACAGGGAGTAATAGGAAATACTACAGTTTCGTCAATTACGGTGCCTGTTTACAGAACTTTACTTGCTGCTCCCCGCGTTACATTAGATCTTAGAAATGGTTCAATTGCGGCTGCTTATTTAAATAATGCCGGAATTCCTTCAACTGCCTATAATTACAAATTACCTTCTGAGTTAGGTGCCTGTGACGACATTTTTACAATGCCACACGCAGATCCAACCTGGGCTACTCATGGCAATCTGTTAGAATGGAATGACATTTACAACGGTTCTATTTGGGCGGCTTGTCACGCAGTTAGTGCTCTGGAAGATATGTTTAACCCTGCTAATCCCTCGCAGCAAACCAATTTTCTTTCAATTAAAACAAACGTTCCTACAGGTTCTGGGCCTTATGCTCAAAATGCTCTCCTTCTTTGGGGAAATCACAGTGGTCCCTCTATCCCTTTCATTAATACCCAACCCACCAATCCAATTCAGCAATATATTGGAAAAACAGACCTTGCCCATTTAAATGGCTCTGAGCAGGTTTACTTACCGGTTTTAAACGGTGGCTGGAGGCCTACAACTGATATTTTGGTTTATGATCCTACCCAGGTGGATGTACCACTACGATCTCCCGGCCCGGCAACTTTAATTGCTTATGGTCCCGCATTTGGAGATCCTAACAGAGGTAAAGTTATGTATGAGGGAGGCCATAGCCATAATAAAGGTACTCCCGATGATATAGCCGCTCAAAGAGCTTATTTGAATTTTATTTTCTTAACAACTTCAGAAAAGTCACCTGTTGTAACTACAGCTAATATACCTCTTCAACCACAGGGAGGAATAACTTATAATAACTTAAATGCAACCGTTAATTCTACTATTCCTTCAGGCCCTTATACTTACGAATGGATTGCAAGTTGTGCAGGAACTTTTTCTAATCCTACAGGGGCCGTAACAAGTTTCACCCCGGCCCAGGTAACCGGAAATACCCCTTGTGCAATAACAGTAATTGTTTCTGATGCCTGCGGTAGGATTGGATTTGAATCTACCGTTATCACGGTAACACCGGGACCACGTCCTCCTGTAGCAGTTAATGATTCTGCACAAATTGCCTCCGGATGTTCCAGTGAGGTAACCCCGGCTTCCATTAATGTTTTAGCCAATGATTCAGATCCTGATGGAGACCCTTTAACTACAACTTTGGTTAATCCAACAAATCCTACTTCTTTTGGTTCTACTTTTACCACTGCCGAGGGTGTTTGGACTCAAACTTCTAACGGTGTTATTACTTTTAGGCCTGCAGATAATTTTGCGGGAGCTGCATCTATTACTTACCGGGTTTGCGATAACACCCCTGCAGGACCTCCTACAAACGGACCCTTATGTGCAACAGCAACAGCAACCGTTAATGTAGGAACACCTGATGCTGATGGCTGTTTTCCTAACAGCGTTTATGGTGTTGCAGAAACTGCTAATATTACAACAGCTCGAATAATCAGCCAGACTAATGTTACAGCAGTTGCCCCTGCCCTTGATGATGCTGAGGGAGAATATATCAGCACGACTACCTCTACAAGTACCCCGGCCGATTACGTCAATCTTGGAACTGCAACTAGTAATAACATCGTTCTTAGCATTGGAAAAACCTTACGCGCCAGAGACAGAATTATTATTAACTGGTCTAAAGGAGGAACCGGAACGGCAGTATTAGGTTTAGAATATGCTTCTTCCGCCACGGGTCCCTGGAGTTCTATTACCACCTTTACTAATTCCCAAAGTGGATCAGGAGCAGCTGCAGCCCAGGAAAATACATTTACTCTTCCCGCAGGAGCAACGGGCATCACCCATATAAGAATAAGACCGGGAACCGGAACAACGACTTCCCCTACTTCTGTATATCTTGATGCTGTCACCTATGAATATTTAAGCTGTATCAGTCGAGTTCCCGGAACCCAGGCCGATCAAATTACAGTTTTGCAGGATGTTCCTACCACTATCCAGGTACTGGCTAATGATAGCGATCCTGCAGAAGGAACATTAACTACCAAAAGAATTATTTCCCAACCTACCAGAGGAAGGGTTAGCGTTAACCCCGATGGAACCATAACTTATGTTACTTCTAATAATCCAGGTGGAACTACAGATGTATTTACATATGAAGCCTGTAATGCTCAGGGTTACTGTTCAACTGCCACAGTAAACATACAAATAGCTTTACATGGTTGCCCTACAGGACAATACAAAGCCTTACCTCCAACAGGATCGGTTACCAGAGTTTTTCAATTTGGCAATACTGGAACTACTACTTCAGCACCTAATAATGGCACCGCTGCTTATTTCAGAGATGCACATATTAGAGCAAGTAATCCGACAAATAACTATGGTGGCAATACCAAAATAAGAATTGGTAATACTACTGCGCAGCGCGGATTATTTTATTTTGATTTATCCGATATACCGCAAGGAGCTATAGTCCAATCAGCCCTATTTTCTATGTATAAGGACGGGGGTAATAATGATGCTCAGGTTATAAACCTTCATAGATTAACTAACCCAGCTAACGTTTCAAGGCCTACCTGGGTAGAAAGCCAGGTGACCTGGAATATTAGAAAAACATCTGTACCCTGGACTACTCCCGGAGGGGATTTTGATCCTACTGTTGTTGCCAGCACATTGGTTCAGGCCAATAAAGTGCGTTATAACTGGAGTATTCCAAACCTTGTACAAAATTGGATAAATACACCACTAGAAAATTACGGCTTTTTAGCTAAAACAGCAGAAACTTTAAATGCGAGACATGAATTTCGGCCACGGGAAGATGGAACTCTTAGTTTTAGGCCTTCGTTAACTGTAACTTATGTAGAGCCGGTGCCTTGTGCTCCTATCACTAACCGTGCTCCTCTTGCAAATCCTGATTTTGCAACTACAAGCGCTGTTTCTCCAATTTCAATTCCTGTATTAGGAAATGATTCTGATGTTGATCTTGCTCCTCTTCCCAATACTTTAAGAATTACTAATGTTACTGTTGTTTCGGGTGGTGGTACTGCTGTTATAGATCCTAATAATTCCTCTAACATTCGTTATACCCCAAATCCTTCGTTTACCGGGACCGCTGTTATCAGTTATACCATTTCAGATGGATCTTTAACAGATCAATCGGTGGTTAATGTTTCAGTTTTAAATTCTGCCCCGGTAGCCGGAAATGATTCGGCGACCATTTTCAATTCTCAGACTGCCACTATTAATGTTTTAAGCAACGATAGTGATCCTCAAAACAATGCTTTGCAAAATCCCGTGATCACTGTACAGGCTAAAAATGGTACAGCAACATTTTCAGGGGGAGTTTTAACTTATATTCCTAATGCAGGTTTTTTTGGTGTGGATACCATAACCTATCAGCTTTGTGAGGCTCCAAGTGTTGTGGATTGTAATTCTGAAGTGTTATGTGGAACAGCAACAGTTACAATAACTGTTCAAAATCAGGCACCTCAATTTACCAATAACATTAATGTAAGTACCACCCAATGCCAGCCAATTAATATCGACCTATTGACCCTAGGTGGATTTAGTGATCCTGAAGGAAGCCCGCTAATTA
The DNA here is from genome assembly GCA_964639695.1 of uncultured Antarcticibacterium sp. GTDB lineage: Bacteria > Bacteroidota > Bacteroidia > Flavobacteriales > Flavobacteriaceae > Gillisia. The sequence goes on from CAZXEY010000127.1 coordinate 6,925, forward strand.
TTAAAAGTGTAAGTAATGTAACCGGAGGTACAATAACTATTAATAACCAAACCAACATTACCTTCAACCCGGCAAATAATTTTACCGGAAATGCAACTTTTAGTTTTACTGTTTGTGACCTTTCTACTCCGGAGGCCTGTACAACAGTAAATAATGCTATCATAGCTGTTCAACCCGGTACTCCTGTTAACCTGGCTCCAATCGCGAACAACGATGTTGGTGAACCTATTGTAATTGGTAATGTGGGTTATATTCCGGTTCTTAATAACGACAGTGATCCTGAAGGAAGTGAACTTACCCTGTCACTCCCTCAAAATTTAAATATGTCACCGGCAAATGCAGGTACGGTTAGTGTAGATGGAAGACAATTGGTATTTATTCCCAACCAGGGATTTACCGGAACCGTCTCCTTTGATTACAGAGTTTGTGATCAAGCTCCTACAGTTTCTCCAAATTGTCCTGCACTTCAATCTGCTTGTTCAATAGGTCGGGCAAGTGTAACCATAATAAACCAGAATCCTGTGGCAAGAAATGATGCTTACAAAGCACCATTTAATCTAGCTACTACTTTTGATGTCCTTTTAAATGATATTGATCCCGATGGACAACCCATAAATGTTACAAGATTTGGTCCTAGTGAAGGAGCTCTAGTTTCTTCAGGCGGAACTTCTACTACTTCACAGGGGGGAACCATTTCGTTAGTTAACGGGCAGGTTCGATATACCCCTGCTAACAATTTTACAGGAACAGATACTTTTAGTTACCAAATATGCGATAATGGAAATCCTGCATTATGTTCTGTTGCCACGGTAACTATCCAGGTGGGCAGGCCTATAGATCTTTCCTTAACGATGACCGGTACTCCAACTGCAGCCAGAGTTGGAGATCAGGTTACTCTTAATCTCACGTTAACTAATGCAGCCGGTTTTGATCCCGCAACGGGGGTTTCTGTTTCTGCCTTTCTTCCTTCCACATTAACTTTTGTAAGTAGTACTGGCGGAACCTTCGATCCTGTTTCTGGTTCCTGGTTTGTGGGAACTTTAGCTTCAGGGGCAAGTACATCACTAACCATTGTTGCCAGATTGAACAGCGATACGGGAGCTACGGTAATTGCAGAGGTAACTGCAGCCAATGAAGTAGATATTGATTCCAGGCCAAATAACAGAATCCCAACCGAAGACGATTATGCATCTGTTACTTTTACCACCTTCAGGATAAGCGGAAATATTTTTAACGATCTCAATGGACTAACAAATAGTACAATTGACGGTTCTCCCATTGCAGTTGCAGGAACTAATCAACTTTATGTAAGTTTAATAAATCCTTCCACGGGTGCCATATTGCAAACCGTCCCTGTATCTTCTGCGGGCACTTATTCATTCAGCAATTTAAGTGCCGGCGCGAATTATCAGGTTGTATTGCATACAACTCCCGGAGGTTCTTCTATTTCCCAGCTTCCCGCGGGATGGGTAAGTATTGGAGAAGGGATAACGGCAACCGGAGATGGAACTCCCAATGGAATATTTACTGTTAATAATCTTTCTGCAGCCATTACCAATCTTAATTTTGGTATTCAGCAAAGTGTTGATGTTTCTATAGTAAAATCTGTAAATAATGCTTCTCCTTTGGTAGGTGAGGTTGTAACTTTCACCCTGCAGGTCAGCAATTCGGGTCCCGGTACAGCCACAGGTGTGCAAATTCGTGACGCAGTTCC
>CAZXEY010000128.1:0-8372 GCA_964639695.1 uncultured Antarcticibacterium sp.
GAATTGTGCAGGGATCATAGGTTTAAAGTTGTCCAGTACTACGTGTGATAATTTTTTAATGTTTCCAAAAAGGGACTTTACGTCTCCTTTTAAAAAATCTTCCACACAGGCATCGGTATGTTTTACAAACTGTTCCTTCAGCATAACTCTAAAGGGTTCCTGTTTCATATTTTCCATAAAGATCTGTACCATAGGAGCTGTTTCTCCAATAGTACCACTATCCAGTAAAAATACGGCGCCTTTTCCGTTTTCAGTTTGGGATGGAATACCGGCAGGTTCAATATTATCTTTAGAATTTATAAGTATTGGAATGCTTAAATAGCTGTTCAAAGGATCCAATCCGGAACTTTTTCCGTGGAAGAAAGATTCCATTTCTCCAAAGATCTGCTTCAGCTTTAATAATTTATCCCTTGTAAGATTTTCAAGAACAGTAATTTTATTCTCGGCGTATTCATCATAGATCGCCGCGACCAAAGCTCCGCTGCTTCCAACTCCATATCCCTGTGGAATACTGGAATCGAAATACATTCCCCTCGCAATATCTTTGTGAAGAGCTTCCATATCAAAACTTACCAAAGAAGGATCCTTCTCCTGAAGTTCTTCAAGATATTTTGCAAAACGCTGAAGGTTTTTATTTGATTTTTGTGTCTCTTCTGATGGATTTTCATCCACTTTTAAAGCACCGTTATAAAAATTATAAGGAATTGAGAGTCCCTTGGAATCTTTAATAATCCCGTATTCGCCAAAAAGCAAAATTTTAGAATAAAATAATGGTCCTTTCATATGCAATAGTAAATCAAAGCCTGTTACTGATAAATAGGAGCTAAATTAATTTAATAAAACTACAACTTTTTCGCGCCGTTTCCAATAGCGTCACAAAGATACTGTTCATTTTCGCAATACGCAACTAACTCATATTTAATGAATTCAAGCACAGCATCCTTATTCTGCTCAGGATAAAGTAAATGTACGTTAGCCCCCGCGTCCAGAGTAAAGCACAAAGGGATCTTTTGAATATCTCTGTATTCCCAAACCTTGTTAATAATTTCCAGGGTATTAGGTTTCATTAAAATAAAGTAGGGATTGCTGCTCATCATCATTGCGTGTAATGTAAGCGCTTCACTTTCCACAATTTTTATGAATGTGTCCAGATCACCCAAAATGAGTACTTCTTTTATTTTTTGAAGATTGCTGTTAGCCTGTGAAAAGCGTTGTTCGGCAAAAGGGTGACCGTGCATTAAGTTATGGCCCAAGCTGCTGCTCACCTGTTTCTTTCCTTTATCGACTAAAAGAATTGTATCCTGGTAATTTTTAAATACCGGGTGAATGGCATCATCAAATTTAACTCCGTAAAGATCACTGCTGTCACTAAAAACCTTGTTTTCTCCCCAGATCACTACAGGACCTTCAATACTTCGGCAGGCACTACCCGATCCCAATCTTGCTAAAAATGAAGCTTTTTTATAAAAATGATCCTCAGAAATATCGGGATTTAATTCCTTTTCAAGACTCATTACACAAAGTGCCAATGCTCCCATTCCACTTGCAGATGAGGCTATCCCACTACTGTGAGGAAAAGTATTTTCTGTATGTATTGTAAATGAATAGTTTAGAATATATGGGCAATACTTCTCTATTTTCTGAAAAAAGTTAGCAATTTTGGGTTTAAAATCATCCTTTTTTCTTCCTTCAAAAAACAACTCAAAGGCAACTCCCGTTGATTTTTTATTTAAAATGTATTGTAAAGTTGTAGTTGTCCTGCTGCTATTAAGTGTAAAACTAATAGAAGGATTTGCCGGAATTTGATTTTCTTTCTTTCCCCAGTACTTCACCAATGCTATATTACTGGGTGCCTGCCAGGTAGCGCTGCCCGTATTTACTTCTCTGGGGGGAGTTTGAAATATAAAATCTTTTTCAGTCATTCCGCAAAAATTTCAGCAAAGATAATTTTTTAGTTAACAGTGAGAAGTTTGGTATTTTAAATAAATTCCTATTTTTAAGTACTAAACCAATCAAAAATGTCATCCAGGGTTTTTATAAAGATCTTTCTGGCAGTTGGAATTTGCCTGTTTGTAGGCTTTCTAAGTTCCATTGCGACCCAGGAAGGAATGAATGGTTGGTATGTAAGCCTTGAAAAACCCGCTTTTACTCCACCCGATTGGATATTTGCTCCTGTGTGGATTATTCTGTACGTGATGATGGGTGTAGCTGCAGGTATAGTTTGGAGTAAGGGATTTTATCATAAATGGGTACAAACGGCTCTTTATCATTTTGGATTTCAACTACTTTTAAATGGGTTCTGGTCTTTGCTTTTCTTTGGCTTAAAAGAGCCGTTTTGGGCCTTACTTGACATAGTTGTTTTATTTGTTTTGATACTAATTACTTTTAAATGGTTCAAAATTGTAAGCAATACTGCAGCTTACCTACTAATTCCTTATGCCCTGTGGGTTTTATATGCTGCCGCACTTAATTTTGAGATCTGGCGCCTGAATTCTTAAATTATGAAGAAAACTATTTTAATAACCGGTGCCTCCAGTGGTATTGGTAAGGAAACTGCATTGTACTTTGCTAAAAAAGATTGGAATGTAGCTGCTACTATGCGTTCTCCCGAAAAAGAAACCGATCTAACCAGGATTAATAATATTAAAATTTACTCCCTGGATGTTACGAAAGAAGAGGAAATAAGAGAAGTTTTGAATCAGGTGATTTCCGATTTTTCTAAAATTGATGTTTTATTAAATAATGCAGGATATGCAGAGGTTGGAGTTTTCGAAAAATCTACAGATGCAGAAGTACGGAAACAATTTGATGTAAATGTCTTCGGCGTTATGAATTTAATACGGGAAGTTATACCTCATTTCAGGAAATCGGGAGGTGGTACAATTATTAATATTACATCTGTAGGAGGGAAAATCACGTTTCCACTTTACAGCATCTATAATTCTTCAAAGTTTGCTTTGGAAGGTTTTGCTGAATCTTTACAATATGAATTAAGGAAGTTTAATATAAAGGTCAAAAATGTGGAACCGGGGCCCATTAAAACTGATTTTTACAGCAGGTCTCAAAATGTTTTTTCCAATGATTCGGTGACAGGATATGAGGATTATGAAGAACCTGTTTTGAAAAATATGTCCAAAGCCGGAAAGAATGCACCCGGTCCTATAGTTGTTTCTAAAACTGTTTATAAGGCGGCAACAGACGGTAAGTGGAAAGGCAGATATCCTGCTGGTTCCCAGGCAAAATTCATTCTCGCCTTTAGAAAAATTTTACCGGGTAAACTTTTCAATTATTTTGTTTCTAAAACTATGGCTAAAGGCCGGTCATAGCTTTGGCGGCTAAAAAGCCGCCGGTCCATGCGTTCTGAAAATTGAAGCCACCTGTAATAGCATCTATATTTAGAACTTCCCCGGCAAAATAGAGGTTTTGATGTCTCTTACTTTCAAAAGTTTTAAAATTCACCTCTTTTAAGTCAATACCACCTGCGGTAACAAATTCCTCTTTGAAGGTGCTTTTGCCATCCACTTTAAAAGTAGATTGGGTTAGTTGTTCAGCTAAATTCTGCAGCTGCTTTTTGTTCAGGTCTGCCCAAATAGTGTCAGCCTCTATACCCGATGCTTTTACCAAAGATTGCCAAAGCCGTTTAGGAAGTTCGAATTGCGAATATTTGAAGGTTTGCTGTTTAGCGTGTTCAAATTTTAATTCTTTGAGTTGGTCCAGGATATCTTCAAAGGAATATCCGGGAAGCCAGTTTACTCTGATGCTGAATTTGTAGTTTAAAGCATGAAGTTCCCGTGCTCCCCAGGCAGAAAGTTTTAAAATTGCCGGGCCACTCATTCCCCAATGAGTGATCAGTAAAGGCCCTTCTCCTATAAGTTTTTCACCAATGATCCCGATCTCGGCCGGAGTCGCAATGCCGGGTAAGTCCTTAATGCGTTGGTCAACAATGTTAAAAGTAAAAAGAGAAGGTACAGCAGGTTCTATGGTATGTCCCAGTCTTTCCAGCAAACTCCAGACCTTGGGATTACTTCCTGTAGCGATCAAAACTTTATCTGCTGAAAAATCTCCCTGGTTCGTACTAATCTTCCATAGATCATTCTCTCTTTCCAGGTTTTGAACAGAATGATTTTTTTTAAGCTGAATTTTTAATCTGGCAACTTCAGAAAGAAAACAGTTTATAATAGTCTCTGAAGAATCTGATACCGGAAACATTCTACCATCTTCTTCTATTTTTAATTCAATACCTCTTTTTTCAAACCAGGAGATAGTATCACCCGTCATAAAGGAATGAAAAGGACCTCGCAATTCTTTTTTTCCTCTTGGATAACTTTTGACCAGTTCAGAAGGGATAAATTCAGCATGAGTAACATTACATCTTCCTCCCCCCGAAATCCTGACTTTTGTTAAGACTTCTTTACCTCGTTCCAGGATCAGGATCTTTGAATTAGGAGACATTTCCGCAGCATTAATAGCTGTAAAAAATCCTGCAGCTCCCCCGCCAATAATTATGATTTCGTATTTATCCAATCTTGATTTTCTTCTGTTTTGTTAGAACATTTGTTTTTTGTTTGTCTCCCGCAGATTCCGCAAATTTTACGCAGATCAAAATCTTGAAATTTAAAATGTTTCCATTAGTGAAGGTATAATCTCAAATCTCAAATCTTGAACTTTACATCTTGAACCATGAACCTGAGGCCTTGAACTTTAAATTTTAAACCTTAAGCCCTAAAGCCTATCAGGATAATCTGAAATAATTCCATCAACTTCAAAACTTTTCATCCTCTCAATTTCTTCAAGGCTGTTTACTGTCCAAACAAATACCTTAAATCCGGCGTCTTTCATTTGTTTAATATTTTCCCGGCTAATTATTCCTGCCGAAGGATGAATGGCAAAGGCATTTAATTTTTTTCCCCATTCCATTGCTTCATCAACACTGGCTTTGCTTAAGATCCCGATTGGAATATTGGGATCCAGATTATTAACTTCAAATAATTCATTTTTCTGAAAACTGGATACGATGAAGTCCTCATAGCTCCAATTCCTTTCACTAATATATCTGTTTATGATCTTGTATGCCTCAGCAGCAGTATTGGTTCCTTTTAGCTCAATATTGATTTTACATTTTCCTTCAATCAGGTTCAGGACCTCTTCTAAGGTGGGAATTTCATATTTGCCTTCAGCTTTATAAGATTTGATTTCCTGCAGTGTTTTTTTATGTACTTCACCACTTCCTGTTGTTGTCCTGTCTAAAGTAAAATCGTGGATCACTACCAGTTCTCCAGTTTTACATTTATGAACATCAATCTCAATGGCATCAACTTTTTGTCTTAGTGCAATCTCAATACTCTCCAGGGTATTTTCAGCTAAATGACCTTTTGCTCCCCGGTGTCCGATTTTCAGAAATTTCTTCATTTTTCAAAGATATTTAATTAGAATGAATGGCATCTATGAAAGAAATCTTTACAAAGCCTTATGACAACTTAACATTTTTTTTGAGGGCCTCCCACTTAAATTTACAATGCTTAAAGGTGAAGATTATGAGTAAACCAAAGGAATTTCCTGAACAACAGCAAAAACAACCCGGGGATCAATACAAAATGAAGCCGGAGCCGGAGATCATCAGGGATAACTATAAAGGGAGCGAGAAATTAAAAGGTAAAAAAGCACTTATTACAGGAGGTGATAGCGGGATTGGTCGTAGCGTAGCTGTTCATTTTGCCAGAGAAGGAGCCGATGTTGCAATAGTTTACCTTAAAGAGGATGAAGATGCCTTAAAAACAAAAGAACTGGTGGAGAAGGAAGGAAGAAAATGCCTGATTATTGAGGGGGATCTTAAAGATGAGAAGTTCTGTAAAAAAGTAATTCAAAAAACTATTTCAGGTTTAGGAGGAATAAATGTCCTTGTAAATAATGCTGCAGTCCAGTTTCCTAAAGATAGTATCGGGGATATTTCCAATGATCAGCTTGAGGAGACTTTTAGAACCAATATTTTTCCCTATTTCTATATTACCAAAGAGGTAATGCAGCATTTTAAGGAAGGGGATGTTATTGTAAATACCACCTCGGTTACCGCTTATAGGGGGAGCACTCATTTATTGGATTATTCCAGCACGAAGGGAGCTATTGTCACTTTCACAAGATCATTGGCTAAAATGCTGGCAGAGAAGAAAATTCGGGTAAATGGTGTAGCTCCCGGACCTATTTGGACACCACTTATTCCGGCTACTTTTGATGATATTGAAGAATTTGGGCAAAAAGTTCCTATGGGAAGGGCGGGACAGCCAAGTGAAGTTGCGCCGGCGTATGTTTACCTCGCAAGCGAAGACAGCAGTTATGTAACAGGACAAATTATTCACGTAAATGGAGGAGAAGTAGTAGGAGGATAATGCTTACCTTAATCATCTGGAAACATCCGCCTACTCTAAAGTAAAATCTATGGAAAAATGGTTTACGATCTCCTGGGAATCGCTCTTTGCAATAATACTTAGCGGTGTGGGAATTTATTTAGCAGTTATAATATTTACCCGTATTGCAGGAAAACGCAGTTTTTCTAAAATGTCGAGTTTTGATTTTGCTATGACTGTGGCAATTGGTTCCATTATCGCCTCTACATTATTATCCAAATCTGTAACACTTCCTGAAGGTGTTGTGGGATTGGCATCTGTTTATACCTTACAACTCTCCATTGCTTTTTTAAGAAGATATAAAACAGTTACTAAAATTGTAGATAATGAGCCTATGCTTTTAATGGAAGGTGAAAATATTTTGCAGGACAATCTAAAAAGGGCAGGCGTCACTGAAGGGGATTTGAGATCTAAACTCAGAGAAGCAAATGTTTTAAATTTTTCGCAGATCAAAGCAGTTGTTTTTGAAACAACAGGGGACATTTCAGTTTTACATTCCGACGATGATACAGATGTCGAAGATTGGTTATTAAAGGATGTAAAGCGATATTAATATGTTTGATCTAACGAGCATTATTGGACTTGTGGCGGGAATTTGTACTACGGCAGCTGTAATTCCTCAAATCTGGAAAGCCTGGAAAACTAAAAAGGTAAAAGATGTTTCTCCGGGAATGTTTATAGTGCTGCTTATCGGACTTCTGCTTTGGGTAATTTATGGGGTAATGCAGAATGATGTTCCAATTATTGCAACAAATGGTTTAGCTCTAGCTTTAAATGGGTTTATGTTATTTCTTATGTTGAAGTACAAGGATAACGATTGAAAAAAAGCAAGGCAGCTTCTATTCCAAAAATGTGAGCCGGTATATTTGAAGGTTCATTTCCCACATTTAAAATTTGGGGGTGCAGAATTAAAATGAAAAATTTTTCCAGCCGGTTAAAACTGCAAGTCCGGCCAAAATCCAATAGCTGCCCACGTAGGAAATTAGCGCTTCCTGATAAATAGTTTTCTTCCAGATTAGGGAAAACAACATATCTCCACAAAATTCTCATTTTTTGGTAGGGGATTCATCCCACTGCTTTTTTATGAAATTTTAAGAGATGTTAAGAAGGATGATGTGATTAGCAAGTTAGGCAATTGTGATGCCTGATACAGATTTCTATCCTATTTGGTACCCTATAGTTAATGGTCATTATTATGGTTTTTACTATAAAACCAAAATCCATGATCAGGAACAGGTGCATCACTTGTTAATTAGTTTTAAAATAGCTTTAATTAATTCTTAATCGTGATTCTATAAGCGGTTAAAGCTGATAAATTTACAGAAATCACCTTTTGGTATGAGAAATAATGAAGTGAGAACGAAAGTTGTTCAAAAAGGAAATTCCCGGCAAATAGTTTCTTCCGTTGACGAAAAGTTTGTTAAGGAAGAATTCAAAAATTTTATAATCGAAGAAAATCACCCATGCGTAATGGCTCAAACCGTCTTTAGTATGGATAAGGTTGATTTTCATGTATATGAAAGCTTAGGTTCAAAAAATACAGCCCGACAAATCCTGCGGGACCTAAAGGCATATCTTCAAAAATATGATTTTGAATCTAATGATTTCTTCACATTTATGGCCAGCTTCCGGGGAAGAAAAAATTATACTGAAGAACAATTTGAGGAGCTTCTTTGGAAACAATTGCAGTTTATTCACGAACTGGATGACCAGCCATGGGATCCAACCGTTAGTAATGATCCAGAAAACAAAAATTTCAGTTTCAGCATTGCCGGAAAAGCTTTTTACATGGTAGGATTGCATCCTAACAGTTCCAGGAAAGCCCGCCAAAGCCCTGCACCCACTATTGCATTTAATCTGCACTGGCAATTTGAGAAATTACGGGAAATGGGCGCTTACCAAAATGTTCGTGATAAAATACGGGAGCGGGATAAAGAATTGCAGGGAGATAATAATCCTATGTTGGAAGAT
>CAZXEY010000129.1:0-8368 GCA_964639695.1 uncultured Antarcticibacterium sp.
AGATATTTAACCCCTCTTAATATAGAAACTTCTAAAACTAAGAAGTATTGCAGGTTTAAAAGATCTGGTATTAAATATATCGATTATAAAGATCCTGATTTCTTACTAAGTTTTGTAAACGAGCAGGGAAAATTATTACCTCGTCGTTTAACAGGTACTTCTTTGAAATACCAACGTAAAGTGGCTGTAGCGGTAAAGCGTGCACGTCATTTAGCATTAATGCCGTATGTTGCGGATTTATTAAAATAAAAAAGAGGCACTATTATGGAATTGATACTTAAAAAAGACGTAGAAAATTTAGGATTTAAAGATGATGTTGTAAACGTAAAGAACGGTTATGGCAGAAATTATTTAATTCCTCAGGGATATGCTTCATTGGCAACACCTTCAGCTAAAAAAGTTTTGGCCGAAACAATTAAGCAACGTTCTTACAAAGAACAAAAGAATATAGAAGAAGCTAAAAAACAAGCTGCTAAACTTAACAATCTTGAACTTAAATTAACTGCAAAAGCAGGTGGTGGAGATAAGATGTTTGGTTCTATTTCTGACGCAGATCTTTCAGAAGCTTTGGCAAAAGAAGGAATTGAAATCGAGAAAAAATACATTTCAATTGCAGGTGGTAACATTAAGAGATTAGGTCAATACGAAGCAACTTTACGTTTTCACCGTGAAGTAGTTTCAACTTTCACCTTTGACGTTGTTGCCGAGGCATAATTAAAAAGTTTATTTATTAAAAGCCTACTCCCCGTGAGTAGGCTTTTCTGTTTCAGAATAATTGAAATAATTGATAGTTGATAATGAAGTATACACGGTTAACAAAAGAACAATTGGAGGAGCTGCACCAGGAATTTATTAATTTTCTGGCAACCCAATCAATAACGGCTGAAGAATGGAGCGATATTAAAAAGAATAAACCTCAGGTAGCTGAAGAGGAACTAGATATTTTTAGTGATTTGGTTTGGGAAGGAGTTTTGGATAAAGTTTCCTACCTGGAGCATTTCTCAAAAAGGCAAATGTTCCTTTTTCATATTACACAGGTGGAAATTCATTTAATTGCGATTAAAGTGGACAATGAAGCTATAGATATCACCAGCAGGCAGGGTTACCAATGGCTCCAAAAGAACTTAATGGATGATTCGGTGAATATGTATACTTCTTCTAAAGTGATTAAGGAAGACAGGAATAAGGATATTTTTGCTTTAATTCAGCAGGGAGCATCTATTACAAAAGGAGATTTGTACAAATACTTTGATGAAGTTGTTGGTTTACGGGAATAATTTATTCGTAATGCAGGGATTCTACAGGATCCTGTTTGGCTGCCTTGTTTGCGGGATAACTACCGGCAAGAATAGCAACAAGAATAGTTATAGCTGTTGCCCATAACATCGCTTTCCAGGGAGTGACAAAATCAAAATTCGCTGCAGAAGCAACTGCAAAACCAATTAGTATTCCCAGAATTATTCCAAGTATCCCACCAAGCTGGCCAATAATAAGAGTTTCCATAAAAAACTGGGTGGCAATGGTTCCTCTTTTCGCACCTAAAGCTTTGCGGATACCTATTTCCCTGGTACGTTCGGCTACAGATACCAGCATAATATTCATTAAAGCAATGGATGATCCAAATATGGTAATAATGGATATTACCCAGGCTGCAATGTTCAAATAACTGGTAATAGAAAAGATCCTGTTAATGAGGTCATCACTTTTTTCCATTCCAAAGTTATTTTCTTCTACCGGGCTTAATCCTCTAATATTTCTAAAAGTAATCACCGCTTCACTTTGTGCTCCCTCCAGCTTTTCCTTATCTCCAACTTTTACGCTTATATTGTAATTGATATTGGGCTGTGTGAAAATAGAGCGAGCAATTTCTACAGGTATTAGTACTCGAAGGTCCTGGTTATTTCCAAAAGTAGAACCTTTGGATTCAAGTATTCCTATCACCCGGAATTTAACACCGCGAACGCTAATAATCTTGTCAATAGGATTGGTATTCTTAAATAAACCATCTTTAAAATCGGCTCCCAAAATGGCTACCCGGTTATTATTTTCGATGTCAAACACATTAAACTCTCTTCCTTCTTCCAAAGATAGACCTGAGTTTGATAAATAATATTCATTGACACCTAAAACTGCAACTTCAGGATCGGTTTTCTTTTCTCCAAATTTAACTTCGGCTCCAGATGTTCCGTTAAAGGAAATTGCGGTTTGAGTATCGGGATAAACAAAGTTATCTTTAAAGCTTTTTACTTCCCGGTAAGAAATGATAGGGTTTATTTTTTCCTTTTCACCACCTCCCTGTGTCTGGGCATTAAACTGGTAGCGTTGCAAATTAAAAGTGTTTGCCCCCATTGAAGCAAAATCACTGCTTATAGTATTTTCCAGGGCACTTACTGCACTTAAAATACCTACAAGGGCGGTAATACCAATTGCTATAATTAAAACCGTAAGAATGGTTCGTAGGATCTGGCTTTTTATAGAATCGAAAGCTATTCGTATATTTTCCTTTAGGAGTGGGAACATAAATAAAATTTGTGCATAACAGTTAGACTATATTTCTTCAGGAATGTTACTTAAAATCTGAAATTTGTTTTCGATCGGTTAAAAATTAAGATATTTGCACTTTAAGAATACAGGCCAATTCAGCTGTATTTGCGAAGAAGAAAATTATATGGCACAAAAACCTTCTATTCCAAAAGGAACCAGGGATTTTACTCCTCTGGAAGTAGCAAAGCGTAACTTTATCATCAATATTATTAGATCGAATTTTGAAAAATTCGGGTTTCAACCCATTGAAACTCCCAGTTTTGAAAATTTTTCCACGTTAATGGGAAAGTATGGAGAAGAAGGGGACAGGTTGATCTTTAAGATTTTAAACTCCGGAGATTTTTTAAGCAAAGCAAATGAAGCTGCATACCAGGTAAAAGACAGCACCGGGATTACCTCTTCTATTAGTGATAAAGCCTTGAGATACGACCTTACCGTGCCATTTGCAAGATATGTTGTGCAGCATCAAAATGAGTTGGAATTCCCCTTTAAAAGATACCAGATTCAGCCTGTTTGGAGAGCTGACAGGCCGCAAAAAGGAAGGTTCAGGGAATTCTACCAATGTGATGCAGATGTTGTGGGCAGTAAAAGCCTTTGGCAGGAAATTGAATTTATTCAGTTATACGATTCTGTTTTTAATGACCTGGAATTAAAAGGTGTAACAATTAAAATAAATAACAGAAAAATTTTATCAGGATTTGCAGAAGTTATTGGGGAGGAGGATAAGCTTATAGATTTTACCGTTGCTCTGGACAAACTGGATAAAATTGGAGAAGACGGTGTTAAAAAGGAGATGCAGGAGAAAGGAATTTCCTCGGAAGCTATTCAAAAAATTCAGCCAATTTTTGGGTTAAAAGGAACTTTTTCAGAAAAAGTAGAAGTTTTAGATCAAATTTTATCCACTTCTGAAATTGGCAAAAAAGGAATAGAAGAATTAAATTTCATTCAGCGCTTTATTTCCGAAGTACCTTTAAAAACAGCAACTTTGGATCTGGATGTTACTTTGGCACGGGGATTAAATTATTATACAGGGGCTATTTTTGAAGTTTCGGCTCCGCAGAAAGTAAAATTAGGTTCTATTGGAGGTGGTGGTCGTTATGATGATCTTACAGGAATTTTTGGCCTTCATGATATGAGTGGCGTTGGAATATCTTTTGGGCTCGACAGGATCTATCTTGTTCTGGAAGAACTAAATCTTTTTCCGGAAACAGTTACTCAAAATACAAAAGTCTTATTCATCAATTTTGGAGAAGATGAGGCTCTTTATGGTTTAAAGGCCATTCGGGAACTTAGAAAAAATAATATCACGGCAGAGCTTTATCCTGATGATGCAAAAATGAAAAAGCAGATGAATTATGCTAATAAACGAGAGATTCCTTTTGTAGTGCTGGCAGGGCCAGAAGAAATACAGGCACAAAAATATAAATTGAAAAATATGAAGACTGGAGAGCAGGAAAAAGTTTCCCTTGATAGTTTAAAAGAAATACTGAAATAAATGAATAAAGGCCACTACATTGTGGCCTTATTCATTTTATATCAAAAGAAATTATCCCCCGTATTGTTCCATCATTTCTCTCTGCATTTCTTCCAAACCGTCAAAGCCGTACATAAATATTGCAATAACATTTACAAGCAAAGCAAGAATACTTAAACATATCCCTATTATGGCAAGGATCCTTCCTGCTTTTACATTTTGGTAGCCAATGTACATTTCGGGATTAGCATTGTAAATATCTGTAGCTTTTTTTGCCATTACTACAGCTATGATCCCAAAAATCAATCCCACTATTCCCCAGCAGCAGCATCCTACTATTGAGAGAATTCCAAACACGAGAATGAGGGTTGAATTTGGAAGTTGTTGTCTTTGCAATTCCATAAAAAAGATTTTAGTTAATTAGTTGGTTAGTTTAGTTGTTTAAAAATATAAATTAGTTGAAGAAATTAAACATTTTAAGCACGTAATTAATAAAAATTACGGCAGCTGTTAGTAAAATAAGGCCAATTTTAATTGAATAATCATATTTGTACCTGTAGAAAATATTAAACAGAACGAAGAATAGAAGCAAAATTAGGGGATAAATAGCGGGAAACATTTTAAAAGCTGCTGAGAATTCGCCATTTAACAAGAGCATAAAAGATCTTTGGCCGCCACATCCATAGCATTCCATTCCAAAGATTTCTTTATTTAAACAAGGAAGTAAATATTCCTCCATTTGAGCAGAAAGTTTAATTTGAAATTAGAACTTTTTTAGAAACTGAAGGTCCTTTCTCAGGAATTATTTTTACAACATAGATGCCTTTGCTTAAGTTATGAGTGGGAAATTCGTAATAAAATTTTCCTTTAGAACCTTTTTCCTCTCTCAGTTTTCTTCCGGTAATATCAAAAATTTCAATTTTTTGTGGCGTTTCAAGCAAAGGGGATTTAACCTCCAGCCTGTTAAAGGTATTGTTCTGGTATACTGTATACTCATTTAAGACTGCCGGAGTTACAGGAGGAATCATTTCATTTGCTTTTACTGAAAAGGTGATAGAAAATCTATCAGTATAAATTCCTGATTTCAAATTCACAGAAAACTCTTTGTCTGTTAGATTGTGATATTCATCAGTAAGATTATCAAGTAAAAAAATGTCATTATCAATATTCCATACATCCTCAAGAGCTAGTGATACTTCGTAATCTTTAGCCAATTCCAGAGCCAGAGGAAGAACGTCAATCATTCGCAACCGTTTAACATTAATTAAATAATCCAGATCATTGATCAGCCAACCGGCATCAGATTTCCCGGGAGCAATATTCTTGGCATCCATAGCGTGATCGACATCATTGGTAGCATCTGGATGATGAAACAATAGAAGTTGACGGACCATTTCATCTCCAAATTTAATATTTAAGCGAAGACGTGCGGGTTCCGGTTCAAAAACTGAAGATTTAAATTGGGAAGTGGCCTGATTTTCTTTTACGAAAACCCTATATTCATTCTTAAAGATTACTTCTCCTGCTGCCGAACCTTCTACCAGAAATCCCTGGGCAACAGGTGAAAATCTTCGGGCGATATGTTCTCCACGTGAACCATTTTCAGATGAAATATAACCCTGGCTATCATATTTTACAAAGGCCGGCGGAACATAACCATTGCTTCCACCTGCTGGGGAGTACGCGCCGTAACCTCCTTCATAATCTGTTAAATAATGAGATTCTATAGATTTAGAATCCCAGAAATAGGCAATTCCCGTGGTGGCGGTATTCTTTTGAAGAAAAATATTGAGATCCAGCGAAGAGGGATAGGGATTTCCCAATAGTAAAATCTGATCTTTTTGAATGGGCAGTGAAATGGTTCCATTATTAGGTTTCCCCCTGAAGTCATATCGTTGATTTTCACCGGGATTGTTATAAACCTGATGAATAAATACCTCCATATTTTTACCGCTAACTCCTTTCATTGTAAAACCTTCCCCGGGCTTCAGTTGAAAATTTTGGCCTATAGGAATCCAGTCTGAATATTCGGCTCCTGATAATTTATAGATCCATCTCTGCGAAATTTTGAGGGGATTGGAGCTCCCGTTAAGGTCTTGTGTAAGTATTGCTTTCCTGCTTCTGGTTTTATCCAGAGGATCATAAATAATATCGCTTAGAAGAGGAGAATTTCCGGAATTTTGAACCGGCAGGCCCCAGTAATTGTAAGTATAAGCACCGGCCTTCCCTTCCTGAAAAATGGATAATTTTCCTTTACCAGAATTAAGCAATCCCAAATCCCCCTGAAGCAGTTGTGCTTCATCGCGTAAAACGATGCTTGCTACAGGATTTTCTGAAATATTTTCCGAAAGGTTAATATCCTTCTCTACATAAAGGAGTTGCCCCTCTACATAAATAAAGGAATCGGTATTGTTGTATGGCCTAATAAATAATTGGGAAGCCATTTCTATGGGCAATAAGAAGAATACTATGATGTATATTTGCCTCATAAAGAAACAGGTTTAACTAAAGATACCATTTTTTGATGTTAAAGCTTTGATTAAAACAAGGTTTAAGTGCTAAATATCAGTTAATTATGATCAAAAAGAATTCTCAGGCTTTAAATACTGTACTAATTTTGGTAGGTGGAGGAATGCTGATTTATACCATTGCTCAGGAAGAACCGCAAAAGTATGTTCAAATCTTTGGGTTTGTAATTATCATGTTTGGATTATTTAGAGCAACCAATTATTGGGTAGAAACCAAAGATGATCATAAAGATTCTTCAGAAGAAAAAGAAAATAACAATGAAATTTGAAGTTGAGGATAAAGTAGAAGTTCTGGACGATTCTTTGAAAGGAAGAGTAGTAAAAGTCGAAGGAGATACCATTTCTATTGAGACTACTGAAGGTTTTTTATTACAATACCATTCTTCAGAACTGGTTAAGACAGATAAGGATCATAAAAAGCTTTTTTACAGGGATTCTGTTGAGATATCTGAAGTATTAAAAGAAAAACAGCCCGAAAAAAAGCCAAAATCCACCAGGATCAAACCAAAAGAACGAAGCGCTCCACCAATGGAAGTAGATCTTCACATAGAGAAACTGGTGCAATCCTATAAAGGAATGAGCAATTTTGATATCTTAAATCTGCAAATGGAAACGGCTAAAAGACAGGTAGAATTTGCAATGAGAAAGAGGATCCAGAAACTGGTTTTCATCCACGGAGTGGGGGAAGGAGTTTTAAAAGCCGAGCTCGATTTTATGTTAGGCCGTTATGATAATCTAAAATTCTATGATGCCGATTACCAAAAATACGGGATGGGTGCCACAGAAGTTTATTTCTACCAGAATTCCTAGTTTCCTTCCGGCTCAACAATAACCGGAACTTGATCTGAAATAAAGACACCAAGGACTTTGGAAACAAAAGAAATTTCTTCCCCGTCACCATTTTGGTTTTTCAGTTTTAAATTCTCTGCGGTTATAACCGATTCATATCTTAGGCTAAGGGTATTAACAGGAAAATAAGTAATTGTGCCAGAGAAATTATTGGTGGTAAATCTGTCAAGGTACCACGGCACATTAGCAGCATTAAAATTTAATCTGGGTTCCTGCTGCTCTTGGGTTATTTCTCTGCGGGTTGGGACTCCATCGCCGTCATCGTCTATATCTAAATAGTTGGGTGTTCCATCCCCATCAGTATCTTTAAATCCATTGGCTAATGGAGAATCGCCAACATTTGCTATTTCCACGCTTGTAATTACATTATCTCCATCATCATCTATATCCAGATAATCTGGAATACCATCCCCGTCAGTATCTAAATTAGTATCTATGCCTTCATTAATAGATGGTATTCCATCCTGATCGTGATCTAATCTATTATTTGAATTAATAAAATATACAGGCAGAGTAGTAATTTTTATTGACCCCCCCACGCTTTTATATTCCTGAATTACTACTGGGTTAGATGGTGGCACAGCCTGGCAAAAATAATTTGAAGGAATCGTACTGTTGTAGGTTCGGTAGGTAACTACATTTTCACCGGTCAAATTAACACTTATAGGATCCTGGGAAATTGTAAGGACATTATTTAGGTTTGAAAATTGTTGATTTGTAAGCTGTATGGAAAGGGTTTCAAAGACATCACTATTAGAAATATGGTATAAAACCTTTTTGTTGCCATTACTACACATCGAGAACCTTTCATCTTCAAAGTCAAAAGTGGTAACAATGATATCACCGTCATCA
This sequence comes from uncultured Antarcticibacterium sp., assembly GCA_964639695.1. Lineage (GTDB taxonomy): Bacteria > Bacteroidota > Bacteroidia > Flavobacteriales > Flavobacteriaceae > Gillisia. The sequence continues at coordinate 8,248 of CAZXEY010000129.1, forward strand.
CAGGAGGTTAAAAATAAGAACAGAAATAGGATCGAAAATACGCTTCGCATAGTTGTCATTTTGAACAAAAATAAACCTTTAGGAAATTCTGGCGGAGCATCCTCTAATTATTTTATTTCTT
>CAZXEY010000130.1:0-8351 GCA_964639695.1 uncultured Antarcticibacterium sp.
TAAGACAGTAAATATAAATCTGGCAGGCGTATTTTTTCATATAGATGAAGATGCTTACGCTAAGTTGCAATATTACCTTGAGGCAATAAAACGCTCATTGACAAATGCCCAGGGCCGTGACGAGATCATTGCTGATATTGAAGCCAGGATAGCAGAACTTTTCAGCGAAAAAGTAAAAAATGAGCGACAGGTAATAGGGTCCAGGGAAGTAGACGAGGTAATTGCTATCATGGGTCAACCTGAAGATTATATGCTTGATGACGAAATCTACGAGGATGAGCCCTATCACGCACGCCCACGTGTTACCGGTAAGCAACTGTTTCGAGATACAGAGCATTCTTATATAGGTGGAGTTTCCTCCGGGTTAGGCCACTATTTAGGAATATCTGCCCTTTGGGTTAGGTTACTTTGGATCATACTTACTATTGCTTCCAGTGGAGCCTTTATTCTAATCTATATAGCTTTGTGGATTTTTGTTCCCGAAGCCAAAACAACTGCAGATAAGCTTTCCATGAGAGGTGAGGAAGTAAACATTACCAACATTGAAAGAAAAATAAGGGAAGGTTTTGATGATGTTGCAGGTAAGGTAAGAAGTGTGGATTATGAAAAGTATGGTAACAAAGCAAGAACGGGAGCTTCGAACGCAGCAACCGGGGTAGGCTCTGGAATAATGGTCTTACTGAACATTTTTGTGAAATTAATAGGGATTATGCTCCTTTTAATTGCAGGATCAGCTTTAATAGGTTTGTTCATAGGATTTTTTACAGTGGGAACCTTTGGATTATTTGACGCACCCTGGACAGATTATATAGAAATGGCAGCAATTGGAGTTCCACTTTGGGTGCTATCTCTTTTATCCTTCTTTGCAATTGGAATTCCTTTCTTTTTCCTGTTCATCCTGGGATTGAAGATCCTTGTAAAGAAATTGAAATCTATAGGAACCACAGCAAAGCTTGTGCTGCTGGCAGTTTGGTTAATGTCTATAATTGGATTGGCTGTAATAGGAATCCAGCAGGCTACTCAAAGAGCGTTCGACGGGGAAGTTGTTATAACTGAAACTTTACCAATTACCTCACAGGATACTTTATTTATAGAAATGAGGTCGAATGATCTTTATTCTTCAAGATTTTCCAGTAATGATTTTTCAATCAACTATGATGAAAATGATAATAAAGTTGTCTATACATCAGATGTAAGACTGGTAATTAAATCTACCAAGGACAGCATTGGCAGGATGGAAATTATAAAATCTGCTGAAGGAAAGGATAATAAAGATGCCCGGGAACGTGCTGAAAATATTAGATATACCACCAGCTTTTCCGATAACAGGCTTTACCTTGATTCTTATCTAACTTCTGAAATAAAAAATAAGTTTTTAGATCAACAGGTGCGTGTAATTGTTTATTTACCTGAAGGGGCAACTCTTTACGCAGATGACAATATCTCTTCTTATCACCGGTCTTCAGATTACTACGGAAATATTCTGAATTACGACCAGGAAGAGAAATACCTTACGATTGGAGATAACCAAATCATTTGTGACACTTGTTCCGAAGAGGAATCAGATGAATGGGACAGTGATTCATCCTGGGATGAGGAGGAAAATACAGAGACTTTTGAATTTAATTCAGATTCTTCCTCAGGAATTAACGTTAAGATAAATAAGGACGGTGTTAAGGTTAGCAAAGATGGAGATAAAAGAATAAAAATAGATAGCACAGGGTTACAAATTCAAAATAACTAAATTATGTCAGCTCTAACAAACTTCATCATCAGTAGTATTATTAGCTTTTTTGGCCCCCTTTCACCAGATCAGGCTAATGATCAAAATTTATCAGTTTTAAAAGCAGATGAGATACAGAAGACGATTTTGTTTTACTTACCTGCTAAAAAGGCTGATAATTGCAGAGCCTCTAACTGTTTCCAATTAAATATTGAAAAGCAGTCATAACAAATCATCACCATCAAATAAAAAAAAGTCCCGAAAGGGACTTTTTTAATTTATATAAGCTGGCTAAAATTTAAACCCTAACCTTACTCTCCTCCTGTTGGCCTACAGTCGTTAAATAGCGTTCTGCATCAAGGGCAGCCATACAGCCTGTACCTGCGGCAGTAATCGCCTGCCTGTATTCTTTATCCTGAACATCACCCGAAGCAAATACCCCGGGAATATTGGTCTTTGTAGATTTGGATTTGGTTATTAAATATCCCATATCATCCATTTCCAGCTGACCTTTAAAAATATCGGTATTTGGTTTATGACCTATAGCAATGAACAACCCAGTGATAGCAATCTCTTCTTTTTCACCGGTTTCATTATTTACCATTCTTAAACCTTCCACTACCTGTTCACCTAATACTTCATCAACTTCAGTATTGTAACGCAAGTCTATATTCTTAGTATTGGTAACCCTGTGTTGCATAGCCTTGGAAGCTCTCATTTGGTCACCTCTCACTAACATTGTAACACTTTTACAAATATGAGCAAGATAAGTAGCCTCTTCTGCCGCTGTATCTCCCCCTCCTACTATGGCCACATCCTGGCCTTTATAGAAAAATCCGTCGCAAACGGCACAGGCAGATACTCCACCTCCACGTAACTTTTGTTCGCTTGGAAGCCCTAAATATTTAGCAGTAGCTCCGGTAGAAATAATAACTGTTTCTGCCTCTACCCATTTTCCGTTATCCACCTGGGCTTTATGAATTCCACCTTCTTCTTTACTGAAGATTACTTCGGTAACCATTCCAATTCTCACCTCAGTACCAAATCGCTCTGCCTGTTTCTGGAATTCCACCATCATTGAAGGACCATCAATACCATCAGGATATCCGGGAAAATTATCAACTTCAGTAGTAGTTGTTAACTGTCCTCCGGGTTCCATCCCCGTGTACATAACAGGTTTAAGATCTGCTCTTGCGGCATATATGGCGGCTGTGTAACCTGCAGGTCCCGAGCCAATAATTAAACATTTTATTCTTTCTACTTTATCTGACATTTCATTTTATTTAGGATGGTAAAAATAATAACTTAAACTTAAAATTTTATCGAAAAATTATTATGTTTTACTATTTGCTCATTGCATTAACAATATAACTTAAGTTGTTTTACTCTCCAAATTTTATAATGTTTGAACCTATAATTTCTAATATGATAAGATTTATATTTGCTAATAATGGAATTAAGTCTTTTTAATATTCTGGATCTTCTGGGGACTGTAGCATTTGCCATTTCTGGTGCACTGGCGGCAATGAACAGGAAGCTGGATCTTTTTGGAATATTTATAATTGCATTTGTCACCTCAATTGGAGGAGGAACCTTACGTGATGTGCTCATTGGAAACACACCGGTAGCGTGGATGGAAAATACCATTTATATCTATTTTATAGGTGTGGTAACAATTTTAGCTATTATTTTCAGAAATAAGCTCAATCATTTAAAGACTTCCCTTTTTCTGTTCGACACTATTGGTTTAGGGGTTTTTACTATAACCGGTGTGGAAATGGGCATCAGGAATGATCTTGATCCTATAATTTCCATAGCTCTGGGTGCTATGACAGGAACTTTTGGGGGTGTTCTACGGGATATTCTGTGTGCAGAAATTCCGGTAATCTTTAGAAAAGAAATTTATGCAACGGCATCTCTCACCGGGGGCCTATCATTCATCATTTTATACCGCTTAAATGTGAACGATGATGTGATTTATCTTGTCACCTCTCTAATTATTATTGTTATTCGGTTAATTGTGGTTAAATACAAAATTTCCCTGCCAACTTATAACCTTATTACCACAAAAAATAACAATTAATAACCTACTTAATTTCCCTGTTAATTCTATTTAAAAATAAAGGTAATTGTTTCTTAATGTGTTTTGATACACCTAAGGATGGTTTTACTTTTAAATCGCATTAAGTGAGTAATTCTCTCCCCGCTCATAATTAATGTTACTCCAATTTAATTAATTGAAAAAAAACCGATTCCTTGTCGGGAAGGGATTCTCATTTCTTTTTCTGAATAGGAAAATTAAGCGAAATTAAAATTTACCTATGGAAAAGAAGTCATTAGTACTGGAACCAGAATTCAAAAAGAAAAAACAAGCCGTAAAATCAACTTCTACTAATACTACCTATAATATGGTGGTATTTTCTCACTTAAGATGGGGATTTGTTTATCAAAGACCTCAACATCTTATAAGCAGAATGGCAAAAGATCAAAAGGTTTTATTTATTGAAGAACCAATTCATTTTAAAGAGGAAGAGGAATATAAATATGACCTTGAAGTAGTAAACGATAATCTCCATATCCTTAAACCAAAGGTGAGGGATATCACATCAATCGGTAAAATACTTGAGGAATTATTTCCTGAGAGAAATATTGAAATTGGGTGGTTTTATTCAGCTGCATTCAGTCCCCTATTAAAGGACTTTAATTTTGAGAAAATTATATATGATTGTATGGATGAACTCTCCCTTTTTAAGGGTGCTGCTTCAGAAATTATAAATCAGGAGAAATATCTTATGGCTAATGCCAATATTGTTTTTACAGGAGGTAAATCACTTTATGAGTCTAAAAGAAGAAATAATGACAATGTCTACTGCTTTCCAAGTTCAGTAGACCGTAAGCATTTTAAAAAAGCTCAAACAGATATAAAAATACCCGATGATATTAAGCATATTAAAAAACCAATTGTGGGTTATTTTGGAGTTATAGACGAACGAATAGATCTTGAACTTCTTCATAAAACTGCCTTGCTGCAACCCGATATTGCTTTTGTTATGATTGGGCCTCTTGCAAAGATCCACGACAATGATCTTCCAAGGGAAAAGAATATCCATTACCTGGGTATGAAAGCATATGAATCTTTGCCTGCTTATTTGAAATCCTTTGATATTGCTATGATGCCTTTTGCACTTAATGATGCGACCAAATTTATAAGTCCTACCAAGACATTAGAATACATGGCTGCAGGCAAACCTGTGATTTCAACTGCAATAAAAGATGTGGAGCGGGATTACAGTAATTGCATCCCGATTATTTCCACTGCTGAAGAATTTTCTGGTGAAATAGAAAAAATATTAAACAATAATAACAACCATAACTCTGCAGAATATGAAAGAATCCTTAAGAACACTTCCTGGGATAACACAGCTAATAAAATGCAGCAACATATTAAAACGTTAACAAAATGAAGGTAGATATTCTAATTATTGGAGCAGGAATATCAGGAGCTGTTTTAGCTGAAAGGTACGCTGCACTTGGAAAAAAAGTATTAATTCTTGAAAAGCGGGATCACATTGCGGGAAACTGTTACGATTACATTGATGAAAACGGGATCCTTGTTTCTAAATATGGAGCGCATCTTTTTCACACCAACGAAGAAGAGGTTTGGAATTACGTTAACAAATTTAGTGACTGGTACAAATGGGAACATAAAGTCATAGCAAAAGTTGACGGAAATCTCGTACCCATTCCGGTAAATATTACCACGGTAAATAAATTATTTGATCAGGATATTTCTACTGAATCCCAAATGGAACAGTGGCTTGAGGATAATCGTATTCCAATTGATAATCCTCAAAATGGCAAAGAGGCAGTTCTAAATAAAATAGGACCCGTTTTATACGAAAAAATGTTTCGTCATTATACCAAAAAACAATGGGATAAATTTCCTGAAGAACTGGATGCCGAGGTTTTAAACCGGATACCCGTACGAAAGAATTTTGATGACAGGTATTTTTCTGATAAATACCAGGCACTTCCAAAAAATGGTTATACCAAATTATTTGAAAAAATACTTGCCCACCCAAATATTCACGTAGAATTGAATACCGATTATTTTGATGTCAAGGATGAAATAGAAGGGTATTCGAAGTTATTCTATACCGGGCCTATTGACAGATTTTTTGAATTTAAACATAGCCTGGAGGATAAGCTGGAGTATAGATCGATCAATTTTGTAAGCGAAACCGTGAATAAAGATTATTTCCAGGAAAATTCTGTGGTAAATTATCCCGGGATGGAAGTAGATTTTACCAGAATTGTTGAATACAAACATTTTGGAAACCAACAATCGGCCAAAACAACCATTGTTCGGGAATACACCGTTGATACAGGAGAACCTTATTATCCAGTTCCCAACAAAAAGAACCGAAGGATCTATGAGCGTTACAAACATGAAGCAGATGGTTTAAAGGATATTTACTTTGTAGGTAGGTTGGCCAATTATAAATATTTCAATATGGACCAGGCTTTTAAAAATGCCCTGGACCTGTTTAAGTCTTTAGAGGGTAAAACAAAACGTAAAAAAGTATACCGGAATGAAAAACAGGCAATTTAAAAATTTTAACAGCTTTTTTATGGGCGGTTTCGAATGTGCCGATCATATAAACAGATCTGGAAAGAGGGTAAATCTCCTTAAGGAAACTGAGCATGACGTTAGAGCGCATGAAGATTACCTGCTACTAGCCTCTTTAGGTATAAAGGTGGTTCGCGAAGGAATTTGCTGGAGTGAGGTAGAATCCTCTCCTTATAAATTTGATTTTTCTTCTCTCAAAAAAAGAATGGATAGTGCCTCAAAACTGGGAATTCAAATTATTTGGGATCTGTGTCATTTTGGATATCCCGATGGATTAATTCCAACACATCCTAACTTCTTTGAAAGATTTATGGCATTGTGCAGGGCGTTTGCTTTATTTCACAAATCCTACTCAAATAATCCTTTGTTGGTTGTTCCGGTCAATGAAATTAGTTTTCTTTCCTGGCATTCGGGAGATATGAGAGGAACGGTTCCTTTTGCCATTAACAGCGGTTTCGATATAAAATATCATTTATGTAAAGCCGCAATAGAAGGTATTAAAGTTTTAAAACAAACAGATCCCGATTGTGTTGCGTTGCTCGTGGAGCCTCTCATCAAAAAACATTCTGCAAATGAGGAAATTTCCCTGGAGGAATTAGAGATAATGAACAGTTATCAATATCAGGCTATGGATATTGTATTGGGCAGAATGTGTCCTGAACTGGGGGGATCCCCTGCACTGGCAGATATGCTTGGATTCAATTACTATTACGATAACCAATCTGATCATTTAAATCAGGTTTATTCATGGCCCCAAAAGGATAAACAATTGACTCCTTTTTCAAAACTTCTCCTGGAAGCGTGGCAACGGTACAGGAAACCTGTGATAGTATCTGAAACAGGTCACTTTGGGATTGGAAGATCCCCCTGGCTGGAAGAAATCACCCTTGAATGTGACCGGGCATTGTCTTTAGGAGTGGATCTAAAGGGAATTTGTATATATCCTGTAACAGATCGCCCCGATTGGGATAATCTAAATTCTTACAGTAATTGTGGGATTTTTGATCTTGATGTTAACAAAAACAGGATTCCCGATGAGGAAACTGTTATTTCTGTAAGGAAATGTATTGAACTTATAGAAACAAGAAAAAGCATTGATAAAAGGAAAGAAGTACGCACCTCATAAATTTGTTTAACGGTTTTAAATTCTGTTCTAATTTGCACAAAAAACGCTCCTTTTCAGGAGCGTTTTATTTTTTTTAATCACCTGTAATGAGGATCACTTCATGAAAAATACTCTTTTACATTTTCCAATACCTTTTGAGAAAGGCGCTCGTGGGTTTCAGCACTCCAACCCGCACTTTTATCAGCAGTGATAATGTTATTCATGGACTCAACATTTTTTTTCAATTCCTTCTTTCCATCTCCATCGAAAATGGCAAAATTGTCAGGTTCTTTTATCCACTCCTCAAAAGCCTCTTCAGAAAAGGGCAATCCAAGAGAAGTATTAATTAGGACCTTTCCAACACCAAACTGATTAAACTCCTTTCTATCTAAAACGGTTGCTTTTTTAGGTAAATGCAGGCTTAAGATCTCCACTGTTTCCAGAAGCTGATTTAAAGGCAAATATTTCACACCCTTCTCCTCCCATTCTTCTTTTCGTGTGCGGCTGTAATAATAGAGATCTGCACCAAACGGTAGCAGGCACTGTGCCAGAAGCTGCCCGGTAACACCCAAACCAACAATTCCGATTTTTCTATGCGTAAGCTCCAGCGGCTTTTCTTTCCATTGCTTATCTCCCAAACCATGTAAAAGCCTCACCAGTTCAGATATTATAAATTCCACTACTCCGGGATCTCCATAATCTCTTATACCCGTAACCGTTATTCCATTTTCCCTGGCGAACTTTACTGCAACGTTAGCCGATTCATCATCATATAAACTGCAGCACATCCCTATGTATTTCAGGTTTTCACAATGTTTAAGTATCTCCTCATCCAACTGGGTATGCCATGAAACAAAAACAGCATCGGCATCCTTGATTCTTTTCAGGATCTC
>CAZXEY010000131.1:0-8161 GCA_964639695.1 uncultured Antarcticibacterium sp.
GCAGTATGAACAAAAAAATAAGTATAGATAATTTATACAGGCAAAGATTTCAGGGGGTAAAAACTACTCCCAGGAAAGATCTTTGGGAAAACATAAGCACCAGGCTTCCTGAAAAAAGGAAAGACCGTAAAGTGATCCCTCTCTGGTATAAATTATCTGGAGTTGCTGCATCCCTGGCAACTATTGGTTTTTTTATTTTTAATCCTTCAGAAAAAACTGAAAATAGAATTTCTGACTCTTCATTTGAAGAAGTAGTTATTCCTGAAAATCAAAATAATATTTTTCTATCCTTTCAGCAGGAAATGCAAAAATCCACAGCTCTTCTTGAAAAGTTAAATGCCCAAACAAAAAGTTTGATGTGGAAAGAAATCGAATATTATAAAAAACACTCACAAAACGCTGATTTAGCTGTTGTAAAGGATAAACCAATCATTAATAAAACTTCTTTACCTGCCGAAATTTCAATACCTGAAGAAGGTACATCTGCTGTCATTCTTGCTGATGATGCATTGGAGGAGGAAGTGAATCTGCAGAAAAAAACAAGTACAAAGGTGGATCTGCCATTAGAAAGTTCCGCTGAGGCAATAACCGAAGAAACTAAAGAATCTTTAAAAAAATTTAGAGTTTCCACCAAAGCCGCTGCTGTTTATTATGATTACCTGGGAAATTCCAGTTCAATAGATAACAGGCTGGCAGAAAACAAAAGCAGTGGAGAGGTATCATTGGCCTATGGAATCCATTTATCTTACCAGTTAAATGACAAAATAAAGATAAGGACAGGAATCAATAAGCTTGATTTTAACCATCGGGTTCAGGATGTTTCTTTTAGTACCGTAACCAGTGCCGCCTCTTTTGATAATAATCCTGTAGCCTCTATAAGTATTGCTTCTCCACTAAAAGGAGAGCTGACTCAACAAATAGGGTTTGTAGAATTTCCTATGGAAATACAGTATGGAATTCTCAACAAAAAAATTGGGATCAGCATAATTGCCGGGGGTAGTACTTTATTGCTTCAGGAAAACAATGTGGCTCTTAATTCTCCCGGGATATCCAACGATTTTGGTCGGGCCAATAATATAAATGAGATTAGCTTTAGCAGCAATCTGGGATTGGGAATAGATTATAATGTTTCCCCCCAATTTCAAATAAACCTGGAACCTGTATTTAAATATCAGCTCAACACCTTCAACAATACTCCTGATCTTAATCCCTATAATTTCGGGATTTATTCGGGATTAAGTTACAAATTCTAAGGTCTTCCTTTAAAAGTTTCCTCAATTTACTACCTGAAATACTACACAAAAGTGTATCGTTTTGAACAGTGGTTGTTCGAAATCGGACAAAAATTTCGGCTAACTATCATTTAACATTCAGAATATCAATAATTTATAAAGATGGCATAGCTTTAGAAACGGACTGTTAAAGGTTACCATCAGGAAAAGTATCCTCGGAATATTCACCAAAATTTTTATCGATGTTCAGGAATTACTTCAAAATCGCGTACCGGAATTTGTGGCGGCATAAAGGTTTTTCTTTTATTAATATTTTCGGATTAGGTTTAGGTTTTGCCTCCTGTTTATTAATAGGCATTTATATTCAAAACGAACTTAGTTTTGATAAATACCATAATAAAAGTGACAGGATCTATCGCCTGGTCACACACGTAGAAGGTTCAGGCTACGGTGATGGAATTGCAAAAATTGGCGCACCATGGGCACCTGCGGCAAAACAGGAAATTCCTGAAATAGAGTATTTTACCCGGTTCGTGATTTATGGAGAAGCCTTAATTAAAAAAGGATCTGACCATTTATATGAAAATGACGGGTTTTATGCAGATCCTTCAGTTTTTAATGTGTTTAGCTGGAAGTTATTGGAGGGAGATGCAGCAACTGCCTTACGTAAACCCAACTCTGTTGTAATTACAGCATCTCTTGCTCAAAAACTTTTTCCCGGGGAAAATCCTGTTGGCCAATCTTTAAATATAGATAATGAGTCGGTTTTTGAAGTTACAGGCGTCATCGAGGACATACCCTCAAATTCACATTTCAATTTTTCGTTCCTGGTTTCCATGTCGACCTTCAACCATGAAGAAATCGATAACTGGGCATACTATCAGTTTTATACTTACTTACTTTTAAAACCTGAAAGTTCGCCTGAAGCAGTAGCCAATAAAGTAGCTACTCTTCTGGATAATAATATGAGTAAAGAAGAAGCTCAAGCTTATACTCCTTTTCTTCAATCGTTAACAGATATTCATCTTAACTCCAATTTATTCCGGGAAATAAGGCCTAATTCCGATATACAAACGATTTACATCTTAGGCTTTATTGCATTTATTATTCTCATCATAGCTAGTATGAACTTTATTAATCTTACTACTGCAAAGGCTTCCAACCGGGCCAAGGAAGTGGGTATTAGAAAAGCTACAGGAGCAATGAAAAGTAATCTAATAAAGCAATTTGTAATGGAATCTATGCTGTTAGGTTTATTGGCCGGGATAGTTGCTTACATAATAGCGTTTTTTGCAGTAGTTCCATTTGGCAATTTGATGGGCAGTGAATTGAATTTCAATATTCTGGAGAACAGCTGGCCTTTTCTTTACCTGTTTGGGATCATTATTCTTACTTGTGCCCTTTCAAGTATCTATCCAGCCTTAGTTTTATCTTCCTTTAAACCTGTAAAAGTACTCAAAGGCAACTTTACCTTCAGTGCGAACAGTAGTTTGAGGAAGGGCCTGGTGGTATTTCAGTTTACACTATCTATCGGGTTAATACTTGCTGTACTAATTATTCAAAATCAAACCCGCTTTATTAATCAGAAAGATCTTGGTTTTAGTAAAGAACAAATAATTATTGCTCCTCTTCAAAGTAATTCTAACCTAGATTATATTTTAAAAAAAGTTGAATCAATTCCGGGAGTGGTAAGTGTTTCTGCTTCGGCAAATCAACCCGGAGGAAATGACTGGGGATTGCCGTATGAAGCAATTGGGATTCCACAAGATCAACAACCTGCTATGAGAAGCCTGGTAGTTGATGAAGACTTTTTAAATACTTATAATATTGAAATTGTTGAAGGCAGGAATTTTTCAAAGAATTTCTCTACCGATACAGCTGCATATCTTATAAATGAAACTGCTGCGCGACAGTTGGGATGGGAGGATCCCATTGGGCAGCAGCTTTCTATTCCCGTTATCTCACGTGCGCCGGGTCCCATTATTGGAGTAGTTAAAGATTTTCATTATCATTCTCTACATGAGGTAATAGAGCCACTTTACTTAATGATGAAAAAGGATTGGTTAACACAATTAAATATAAAAATAGATGATCAACGAATGGAATCCACGTTAACATCATTAACTAATTTATGGACTGAAGTAGAGCCGCATAATCCTTTTAAATACGATTTTTTAGATGAAAACTTTGAAGCCTTTTATTTGAAGGAGCAAAATATTTTACATTTACTTATTTGGTTTACGGTTATTGCAATTATAATCAGCAGCCTGGGACTCTATGCTTTGTCTACACTAGCAGCTAAGCAAAGGAGAAGGGAAATAGGGATCAGGAAAGTACTGGGAGCTTCTGTACCCGATCTGGTAAGTTTACTGCTAAAAGATTATTTAATACTTATTTTAATAGCATTAGTTATTTCACTACCTGTGTCCTGGTATATAATGCAAAGATGGCTGGAGGATTTTGCCTATAAAGCGGCGATTTCCTGGGGAGTTTTTGTGATTACAGGTTTAAGTGCCATACTAATTGCCTCGTTAACTGTAAGCTTTGAAGCTTTTAAAGCTGCAATGGCAAATCCTGTAAAAAGTATAAGGACCAATTAGAGGTTTTGATTCTTTAGTTATTATTTTACCAAAAAAAGATTCTGGTAATTCTCCGGAAAGTTAATCCGGAGCTCCCTTATAAAGCTACTTTTCTTCCTTCTGATATATTGGTCTAATTATTTTACAGGGATTTCCAGCCGCGAAAACATCTGAAGGAAAATCTTTAGTAACTACACTTCCAGCACCTATAACACTTCTATTCCCTATTGTTACACCGGGACAAATTACCGCGCTACCACCAACCCAAACATCTTCTCCAATAATAATGGGTTTTGCATATTCCAAGCCAGAGCTCCTTTCAATGTGATTTAATGGATGTGTGGCTGTATAAATTTGCACATTGGGTCCAAACATAGTGCGGGTACCTATGCTCACCGGCGCAACATCAAGCACAGTGCAGTTAAAATTGAAAAATACCATCTCCCCTATTTTCAAATTATATCCGTAGTCGCAATAAAATGGTGGCTGAAGCCATAAATCATCTGCGGAATAAGGGATTAGCCTTTTTATTAAACGCTTTCTTTCTTCAATTTCTTCTTCTCCGGTTTCATTTATTGCTTTAAGTAACAAACGGGTTTGAAGCCTGTCCGCAACAAGTTCTTTATCCAAGGGATCATACATTTCACCGCCGATCATTTTATCTTTTTGAGACTTCATTTGGAGAATCCTTTAATCTTTAATAAATATAATAACTCTTGGATTAAAGGTTGTAAATTCTTTTATGTCAATATTTCTGAAATTTTAAGGAACCAAGGCCAGGAAAATATAAAATACCAACCACTTGCAGATATTTTCAAAATACCGTTAAGTTAAAAACCTTCGCTCCAATGAAGTGAAATTTTAAAACAGGTAACCGAATAGATAACCTCTTTTCTTGAAGTTGGAAGGTTGCGAGTTAGATTATTGTCTTACGCTCGGTGATCCTGCGTTCGTTAATGATTGAGGAAAATTCGCCAGGCTTTAGCGTGTAACAGTATTTTATTTGCCCATAGGCTGAAAACCAAGTAGAATAAGGAAAGATTACCTCCCGGCGCTCGGTGATCCTGAGTAAGGTGGTAATAGAAGAAAAGCCTTTAGGTAACCGAATGGGTAATTTTTAAAATAATATTATTGGTATATAAAAATATAAAAAATTAAAGATTTAATCAATTTCCGGGTTCTGATAGAATTGCTATAGGTAAACTCTAAATCTTTATAAACTTATAACTGGGCCCTTCAATGTCTTAAAATCCTATAAAAAATATCACAAATACAAAATATCTGTAAAAAGTTTTATAAACAATAAGTAATTTAATCACAGTCCTTTTCATAGGAAGAGGCCTTTAGTTGTATTTTCAGAACATATCAGGGAAAATACAATCTTTAAGATTTAGTACCTTATTAATTTAAAGAAATGAAAAAAAGAAATAAAACCGATAAACCTGCCAAAATTTCAAAAGTAGTTGTGATAGGCACATCTGCAGGAGGGCTTAATGCGTTGAAAAAACTTATTGGTCAACTGCACAATGACTTTCCTCTGCCGGTATTGGTTGTCCGTCATATTTCTGCAGATGCTACGGGAAATGTACTTTTGGACGAACTTAACAAGCTAAATACATTAAAGTGCATGCATGCAGAAAGCGGGAAAAACCTGAAACCTGGGATTCTTTATCTGGCACCATCAGACCGTCACCTGATGATTGGTGAAGATCTAAAAATTTTAATTACTAAAGGCGCTCAGGAAAACAGGTACCGTCCTGCTATTGATCCCCTGTTCCGGTCTGCTGCCGTAAGGTTGGGAGCCGGTGTTATTGGAATTTTGCTGACGGGTTATCTTGACGATGGAACTTCAGGAATGAAAGCCATCAAGAGATGTGGTGGGATTTGTATTGTACAGGATCCTGAAGAAGCCGATTACCCGGCAATGCCAAAAAATGCCCTGAATAATGTAAAGGTAGATCATTGTCTGCCAATCTCTGAAATGGGAGCCCTGCTTTACAAGCTTATTCCACAGAAATTAAATAAAAGTAAGCCTGTACCGAATGACGTTATAATAGAAACAAAAATTGCTGAACGTGTTTTGAGCGATTTGTCTTCCGTTAATAAAGTAGGCCATCAGGTTCCATTTAATTGCCCAGGTTGCGGCGGTGTGTTATGGAAAGTAGAAAAAGATAGCAATTCACGGTACCGCTGCCATACAGGGCACGCATACACATCAGCTGCCCTTTTAGCTGAACAGACAAATAAGATCGAAGAAACTATGTGGACTGCCTTAAGGATGTTCGAAGAACGTAAAAATTTGCTGACTACCATGGCACAAGAAAAAAAAGGTGTTGGTTCCAAATCGGCCGAGGAAAGGGCCAGGGTGTCTCAAATTCATATCGATCGAATTAGAGCAATCCTTAAAACAGCTAATATTGATAGTGAGGATGATATGCCTACCTGAGGAAAGCGGCAATCAACATAATTTAACAGTTGATCTTCTTCTTCTCACAAACATATGTTATAAAGCTCTTAAAATTTTTATAACCTATAAAAAAGGTTATTTTTATAACTATCTCCCTAGGATATTTTTATATGAAAGAAGCCGACTCGAAAACGCCAAATAAAAAACTCACCAAATCTAAAAATTATTTTCCCGTAGTAGGCGTTGGTGCCTCGGCGGGAGGGTTGGCGGCATTTAAACAGTTCATACAATCCATTCCCGAAGATTCCGGAATGGCTTATGTGCTGGTGCAACATCTGGCCCCTGATTATGAAAGTGTGCTGCCGGAACTGCTGCAAAAGGTCACCAAGATCCCGGTTCTGGAAATTTCAGATGATATTAAGGTGGAGGCCAATAAAATATACATAATCCCAAGTAATAAAATGCTGCTGTCTAATGATGGTAAGCTGGAACTGAGTCCCAGGCCCGATAAGAGCGAAAAATTGCAAAACCTGCCTATCGACCTGTTTTTCACCTCCCTTGCCTGGGTGCACCAGTCGCATTCTATTGGAGTGGTGTTGACGGGAACAGGTAGCGATGGTACCGAAGGGCTAAAAGCTATTAAAGATCACGGTGGTATTACTTTTAGCCAGGACCCGGAGTCGGCAGAATATAGTGGAATGCCACAAAGCGCAGCAGATGCGGGAGTGGTGGATTTTGCCCTTCCGCTGGACAAGATCCCGGCAAAGATCCTGGAAACAATAAAAAAGATCGACGCTAAGGATACTGATGGCGATGAGGAGGAATATGACGGGCGAGACGAGAAGATTTTCAAACAGATCCTTTCCCTGTTGCGCACCCGCAAGGGAACCGATTTCACCCATTACAAACAAACTACCATTCGCAGAAGAATCCTTCGAAGAATGGCTCTTAACAATCAGGAAGAACCTGTAGAATATCTTGACCAGTTAAAATCCAGTCCATCTGAACAGGATTTGCTGTACCAGGATCTATTAATCCCCGTAACCACATTTTTTCGGGATAGCCCGGTTTTTAAAAATTTATGCTATACCACCTTTCCTAATATTATTAAGAACAAAAAAGAAGGAGCTCCCATTCGTGTTTGGGTTGCGGCCTGCAGCACGGGGCAGGAAGCTTACTCTATGGCTATCTGCCTTCTGGAATTTTTTAAAGATAATCCTTCTTCCGGTCCCAGGGAAAAAATACAAATATTTGGTACCGATATCAGCGAACCTGCGGTTGAAAAAGCACGAAAAGGGATTTACAATAAAACTGAGGTGCAGGACCTGTCTCCCGAACGTTTGAAAAAATACTTTTCAAAAAGAGATGGCCATTACCAGATAAACAAGGAGGTTCGGGAAATTTGTGTTTTTGCCCTTCACGATTTCCTCAGGGAGCCGCCTTTTGGAAAGATGGATTTTATAAGTTGCCGCAACGTGCTTATTTATATGCAGCCTTACCTTCAGAAAAAAGCACTTACCACCTTTCATTACGCCCTGAAACCGAAAGGATATTTACTGCTGGGAAAATCTGAAACAGTAAGTAATGTGCCCGATCTTTTTGCTGCTTCAGAAAAACAATATAAACTATACTCCCGCAAAGACAAGCGCAGCAGGTTTATGCTGGTGACCAGCCAGCGCAGCGAACAAAATATTCGTAGCGTCAACACCATATCCAGAACAGAAAACACACGCACCGATTTTCAGAAAATCGCAGACGATGTTATCCTAAGCAATTACTCCCCGGCCGGGGTAGTGGTGAATGAGTCTATGGATATTGTCCATTTTAGGGGAAACACGGGTAAATTCCTGGAACAGTCGCCGGGAAAACCTACCCATAATTTGTTTAAAATGGCCAAATTGGGATTGGCATTCGAACTTCGCAATATTCTGCATAAGGTCAAA
>CAZXEY010000132.1:0-8156 GCA_964639695.1 uncultured Antarcticibacterium sp.
ATCGTGAAGAACTTCAGTTAAATTATGACCCCGGGCAATGATCTGCTGTTTTACCACTACTACAACACCTACCGGAATTTCTCCCTTATCAAAAGCAATTTCTGCTTCTGCAAGGGCTTTTTTCATAAAATAGCTGTCGTCAAAAACTAATTCCATATTCAAAAATACAATTTCAAAATGTACCTTTGCTCCTATGGCTAAAAGTATTTTGAGCGAGATAAATTCCCCTGTAGATCTTCGGAAAATTCCGCAGGAAAAATTATCAGATCTTGCAGCCGAACTTCGAAAATTTATCATTGAAATCGTTGCTACCAAAGAAGGTCACCTCGGTGCAAGCCTGGGTGTAGTCGAGTTAACAATTGCGCTTCATTATGCTTTTAATACTCCACGCGATCTGCTGGTGTGGGATGTAGGACACCAGGCCTATGGCCATAAGATCCTCACCGGGCGAAAAGATGTTTTTCATACCAACAGGCAGCTCAACGGGTTGAGCGGATTCCCAAGAAGAGAAGAAAGTATATACGATACTTTTGGAACGGGACATTCCTCCACTTCCATTTCGGCCGCTTTGGGAATGGCACTGGCATCAAATTTAAACGGGGATTTTGAGAAGCAGCATATTGCCGTAATAGGAGATGCTTCTATCGCGAGCGGGATGGCTTTTGAAGGTTTAAATCACGCCGGTGTGACAGATGCTAACCTGCTGGTGGTTCTTAACGATAATGCCATTGGAATTGATCACAGTGTTGGTGCTTTAAAACAATATCTAACGAAAGCTAAAGTTGGGCATAAGCCGGCACAGGACAATATAATTGAAGCTTTAAATTTTAATTATTCAGGACCGGTAGATGGTCATGATATTAATGGATTATTAAACGCTTTTGAAGATTTAAAGAAAGTTAAGGGGCCAAAATTTCTTCACGTGATAACCACGAAAGGGAAAGGCTTAAGAAAAGCTGAAGAAGACCAGGTAAAATACCACGCTCCGGGAAAATTTGTTCCCGATACAGGCGAACTTTTACCTTATGAAACTGCAGGGCTGCCGCTAAAATATCAGGATGTTTTTGGATTAACGCTGGTGGAACTTGCAGAAAAAAATGAGAAGATAGTAGGAATAACCCCTGCAATGCCTACAGGTAGTTCCTTGAAATTTATGATGGATGCCTTTCCCGAAAGAGCATTTGATGTGGGAATTGCAGAGCAACATGCTGTAACCCTTGCCGCAGGAATGGCAACACAGGGATTTACGGTTTTTTGTGCTATCTATTCAACGTTTTTACAACGGGCATACGATCAGGTAATTCACGATGTGGCGTTACAGAATCTGCCGGTTATCTTTTGCCTTGACCGGGCAGGACTTGTGGGAGAAGACGGTGCTACCCATCACGGAATTTTTGATATAGCCTATTTGCGCTGTATCCCGAACCTGATAATTGCAGCACCCTCCAACGAACTGGAACTTCGGAATCTCTTATACACAGCACAACTCGGCTTATCATCTCCTATCGTAATAAGATATCCCCGCGGTAGGGGGATTTTAGCCGATTGGAAAAAGCAGTTTGAAAAAGTTCCGGTAGGGAAGGGAAGAGAAATAATAAGCGGAACTGAAATAGCTGTAATAAGTGCAGGAGCTATTGGTAAAAATGTTACTCTGGCACTGGAAAAAATAGCTAACAAAGATGCAGTGGCACATTATGATGCCAGATTTATTAAGCCTTTGGATGAAGAACTTCTTCACGAGATCTTCAGTAAGTTTTCGAAAGTTGTCACCATTGAAGATGGGGCAATTTCCGGCGGATTTGGAACTGCCGTTCTTGAATTTGCGGCAAAACATGAATATTCCCCCCTTCTTCGTGTGCTGGGAATTCCTGATTTGTTCATAGAACATGGAAATTCCGAGGAATTATATGAAATCGCAAAAATTGACGTTCAAAGTATAGTTGAGACGATTGAGAGCCTGATGAACTAATTTTACTTTTACATTATAATGACCAAAAAGTCAGTATTTTATACCCCTTTATACCTACTCCTTTTTTTTATTTCTTTATCGGGTTTCTCCCGGGAATATTTACTTTTAAACCCCGATACTACCGATGTTGATACCGTTAAAATGAAACCTGTAGTGGAGGATTCTGTCGCCGAAGAAGTGCAGGAAGTTGTGCTTTGGACCGAAAAGAATGTGGTGGGTGTTAATATGAATGAAGTTGCTTTTGTTAACTGGAATGCGGGTGGAAACAATTCGATATCTGCTATTTTTCATGGGAATTTTGAAAGGATTTATAAAAAGGATCTCTTACTATGGAGAAATCAGGCAATAGTTCGCTATGGAATAAATGCCCAGGAAGGCCGGGAATTAAGAAAGACCGAAGATCAGTTAGCATTCAACTCTACGGTGGGGTATAGAAGAGATTCAGTTTCAAATTTTAGATATTCGGCAAAATTTAATTTCAATACTCAGCTTGCAAATGGATATAAATATCCAAATACAGATAAAGCAATTTCAAAATTTATGGCTCCGGGCTATGTTTTTCTTGGAGTAGGTGCAGAATACACACATCCTGAAGAAAACCTTATTATTTACCTTTCTCCAATTACTCAAAAAACCACTTTTGTCTTGGACCGGCGGCTGGCAAATGAAGGAATGTTTGGAGTTCGGCCTGCTGTGAGAGACGATGAAGGCAACATTATTGAAGATGGGGAAAGGGTGCGTGCAGAATTTGGGATACTTCTTACCAACTCCTTTGCAAAAGAAATATTTGAAAATATCAAGATGGCTAGCAACCTGAGTTTATATACAGATTATCTAAACAGGTTTGGAAATATTGATGTGGATTGGGAACTGAATGTAGATCTGGTAGTAAATGAATTCGTTAAAGCCAGCATTGGTTCACATCTTAGATATGATAATGATGTGAAGTTTAAAGAAGACGTTGATGGAGATGGAAAACTGGAAACGCTAGGCGCCAGAATCCAGTTTAAGCAAATGCTTGGAGTAGGTGTCGTTTATGAATTCTAATTCTTATCAATTTTAATTTCAGGTTTTCGCTTTAAAATTTCTGTTACAAAGGTCTCATTCGAATCGGGGCTTATATAGATCTCGTCATATTTCGAATATTTTATGATGAGTCCGTTACTGGCAGTTGCAGGCCTGTACCCAACCCAAAGGTTTTTTCCAACTATAATGGTGTGTATATCTTTAATTGCTATTTCTCCTTTAATTGGACCGTTTTTATAGGCAAGTACATCTTCTGTAAGCCTATAGGAGGTTCCAAACAACATCCATAACAGGAAAGCAGCAATAGCAAAAGTTATAATGAGAAATATAATTGTAACAATATCAAAGTCGTTGTTAGCTGCTGCCGCCATTGGCAATAGCATTACAGCAATACTAGCGAAGATTAGAATTGCAGTTAAAGCATCAATTCTACTTTTAAATTTCATGACTACAAATTGGAACCTTTAAATTTTTCAAAAGAAGACACCGTATAACCATCTGTCAGGGAAGCTGTATAGGTACAGATCGCCATCAAGGTTTCATAAACCGACCTGTTTTCCTCCTGATTTAATTGAGGAACAGATCTTTTCACAAGGCTGTTAAAATTGGAATCTTCCATCTCAACATTTTCAGGAAGAAAGGCGCTTGTGTAGGTGTCAAGGAGGGTAGAAAGCATTTTAAAACCTGCAATTTCCTTACTTACCACTTCTTCACTCTGGTAGATCTTCTCCACACTTATCTTAATAATGTCTTTAATTTGAGCTTCATAGCTGCTTAGATCAAAAAGTGATTTGTGAAATTCTCCCTGTAGTATAGCATCTTCATTATCAATGAAAAGATCTACAGCTTCAGTGATTAGAGTATTTATGGCCAGTGCCCGAAGATATCCCAGGCGGTCTGCAGTGTTGGTCAGCGATTTATACTTTGCAGTATTAATGCTGTTTTTTACCAGCTTTATAAGATATTCCAGAGCATAGTCTTCATCAATTAATCCCAGGTTAATTCCATCTTCAAAATCAATGATGGTGTAGCAAATATCATCGGCAGCTTCAACCAGGAATGCCAGGGGATGACGTGCAAAGGCGACGTGATCTCCGGTTCTTACCTGGGGAAGGCCAAGTTCCTCAGCGATCTCTTTAAATATCTTTTTTTCCGATTGAAAAATTCCGAATTTTTTATCTCCTATATTCCTTGTGGGCCTATGCGGAAGGGATTCTTTGGGATATTTTATAAATGCTCCTAAAGTAGCGTAGGATAAACGAATTCCTCCCGGAATGCCCGGGCGGTCTTCAGTAAGGATCCGGAAGCCGTTCGCGTTGCCCTCAAATTTTATGAGATCCTGGTATTCTTCTATGGAAAGCTGCTTTTTAAATCTTTTTCCATTTCCATAGCTGAAGTATTCTCCTATAGCTTTTTCTCCGGAATGGCCGAAAGGAGGATTTCCAATGTCATGAGCCAGCGCTGCAGCGGCAACAATAGCCCCGAAATCGTTCATCTGGTAGCCGTGGATGGTTTTTAAGTGCGGATGCTTCTCCAGGATCCTCTGGCCTGCCAAACGTCCCAGAGAACGTCCTACAACAGACACTTCAAGGCTATGGGTGAGTCTTGTATGAACAAAATCTGTCTTGGAAAGTGGAATTACCTGCGTTTTATCCTGTAAACTTCTAAAAGCTGAAGAAAATATGATCCTGTCGTAATCTACTTCAAAACCAAGACGGGTTTCATTCTGTTCTTTTCTTAATCTTTTATTCTTATCTCCATATCTTTTTAAAGAAAGGAGTTGTTCCCAATTCATCATAAATTTTGGTATTATAATTAAAAAATTTCCCGCAGATTTCGCAGATTTCCGCTGAAAAATTATTTAAAAGTAAAACTATTAAAAACATCATAATCCATTTACTTTTCTAAATATTCCTGAGTCAATTTTCTCCACATTGAAATTAACCAGGATTGCTAATTTTTTATTAGTTAATTTTAAGTAAGTGATCACCTGTTTGTGATGGACTTCTGCAAGAGTTTCTACAGATTTTACTTCAATTATAACTTTATCTTCTACCAACAAATCTAATCTGAATCCCACTTCAAGTTTTTGATCTTTATAAAATACAGGAACAGGCACTTCTTTTTTTACTGATAAACCTTCCTTTTGCAAATCAGTTTGTAAAGCAGCAATATATACTGATTCAAGAAGGCCGGGGCCAAAATGATTGTAAACATTAAAAACAGCTCCTCTTATTTTATAAGAAATCCGGTTTTCATCCATTCCTGATAATTTTAATTTCCGCAGATCCCGCAATTTCGCGGAAAATATCTGCGAAATTAGCGGGATCTGCGGGAGGGATTCCAAAAATACAAAAAGGGAAGCATCTGTTAAGATTACTTCCCTTTCATAAATAATCATAAAACCGGGGGGACGGGGGTAGATTATATATTAAGATCCGCACATAAGACAATCGTCACCTTCAGCTTCTTTAGATTGTGCAATAAGAGCACGTAGTTCTTCGGGAGTTAAAGATCCGGAATCGGGATTTACACTTACCGGTACCGGTGCCACTGCTGGTTTTGCACCAGGGGATTCCATAGCAGAGGTTGAATACTCTGCAACAGGTTCTTTTTTCTCCTCTTTTTTCAGAGTAAATTTAATAGCATCAACAGCACTCTTCGTTCTCAAATAGTACATTCCGGTTTTAAGTCCGCTCTTCCAGGCGTAGAAATGCATAGAAGTAAGTTTACTGTAATTTGCATTCTCCATAAACAGGTTAAGTGACTGGGATTGATCAATGAAATATCCACGATGACGGGACATGTCAATAATATCCTTCATACTTAATTCCCAAACAGTTTTATAAAGATCTTTAAGATCCTGAGGGATAATATCAATATCCTGAACAGAACCGTTAGCTCTTAGAATAGCATCTTTCACTTCTTCGGTCCATAAATTACGCTCTACAAGATCTTCCAGTAAATGCTTGTTTACCACAATAAATTCACCTGAAAGTACCCGTCTTGTATAAATATTGGAAGTATAAGGTTCAAATGCTTCGTTATTTCCAAGGATCTGGGAAGTAGAAGCAGTTGGCATAGGAGCCATTAATAACGAGTTTCTAACCCCATGCTTCACTACCTGCTTACGCAGTTTTGCCCAATCCCAACGACCGCTCAATTCTTCATCTTTTACACCCCAAAGGTTGTACTGGAATTTTCCTTTACTTATTGGAGAACCTTTAAATGTTGAGTAAGGTCCTTCTTCTTTTGCCATTTCCATAGAAGCAGTTACAGAAGCAAAGTATAAGGTTTCAAAGATCTCCTGATTCAGCTGTTTTGCCTCATCACAGGTGAAAGGTAAACGCAGCTTAATAAAAGTATCTGCAAGACCCTGTACGCCAAGTCCAACAGGACGGTGCCGCATATTGGAGTTTTCTGCCTCTTTTACAGGATAGTAATTTCTGTCAATTACCCGGTTAAGATTGCGAATTACCCTCTTAGTAATTTTAAATAATTCCTTGTGATCAAATTCATTGCCCTTCACGAACATGGGTAATGCAATGGATGCAAGATTACAAACCGCTATTTCATCGGGGCTGGTATATTCAAGAATTTCTGTACAAAGGTTGGAGGAGCGTATAGTTCCCAAATTCTGCTGATTCGATTTTCGATTTGCAGAATCTTTGTAAAGCATATAGGGAGTTCCTGTCTCAATTTGTGATTCCAGGATCTTCTCCCACAATTCTCTCGCCTTTACCGTTTTTCTTCCTTTTCCTTCAGTTTCATATTTCAGGTAAAGCTCATCAAATTCATCGCCGTGAATATCATAAAGGCCGGGACATTCATTAGGACACATCAAAGTCCAGGTGGAATCTTCCTCCACCCGTTTCATGAAAAGATCGGGGATCCACATGGCATAGAAAAGATCCCGGGCACGCATTTCTTCTTTTCCATGATTTTTCTTAAGATCCAGGAAATCAAAAATATCCGCATGCCATGGCTCAACATAAATGGCAAAGGAACCTTTACGTTTTCCACCACCCTGGTCCACATATCTTGCTGTATCATTAAATACCCTTAACATAGGGACAATTCCATTAGAAGTACCGTTAGTTCCGGAAATATAAGAACCTGTGGCTCTAACATTGTGAATAGATAATCCTATTCCACCGGCAGACTGGGAGATCTTTGCAGTTTGCTTAAGTGTATCGTAAATTCCATCAATACTGTCATCCTTCATCGTTAGCAGGAAACAGGAGGACATTTGTGGTTTTGGAGTACCAGAGTTGAATAAAGTTGGAGTCGCGTGCGTAAAATATTTCTTCGACATTAATTCATAAGTCTCTAAAGCAGCTTCTATGTCATTAAGGTGAATTCCTATGGAGACCCTCATCAACATATGCTGTGGACGCTCTGCGATATTGCCGTTTAATTTCAATAGGTACGAGCGCTCCAGAGTTTTAAATCCGAAGTAATCGTAATTGAAATCCCGGTTATATATTATAGTTGAATCCAGGATCTCTTTATGCTCCTGAACAACCTTAAATACTTCTTCAGAAAGTAACGGAGCCTGTTTTCCTGTTCGGGGATTCACATAATCATAAAGATCGGTCATTACCTCAGAGAAAGTCTTCTTCGTGTTCTTATGCAGGTTAGAAACTGAAATTCTAGCTGCAAGCCTTGCATAATCTGGATGAGCGGTAGTCATGGTTGCCGAAACTTCAGCAGCAAGATTATCAAGTTCACTGGTAGTTACTCCGTCGTAAAGGCCTTCAATAACACGCATGGCAACTTTTAGAGGATCTACCATTTCATTAAGGCCATAACAAAGTTTTCTTATTCTGGCGGTAATTTTGTCGAACATGACGGGTTCTTTATGGCCGTCTCTTTTTAATACATACATAGGCTTGGTATTTAAGAAATTGAAAGAGACTGTGTGGCCTCCTCAAAAGAATTGTGGTTTTATTAATGTCGCAGCTTTAGTACGACGGCTTTTATTCAAGAAAATTTAACCGGTACAGCCGTGCTGGGGGACACGACTATAACAGTAAGGGGGTATTTTTAAAAATCGGCGTCGAAGCTAATTTTATTTGTATCCTTATCTTTATTCATTACACCTGCTTTTTGGTATTCTCCAACTCTCTTTTCAAAGAAATTGGTTTTTCCCTGCAGGTTG
>CAZXEY010000133.1:0-8095 GCA_964639695.1 uncultured Antarcticibacterium sp.
CCCAGGCTTTCATGAAATACCTGAAACTTATTAAACCTTCAATGAGCCTGGCCGGTGTGGAATCTACTATACTTTCCCCTACCAAAACCTCTCATGCTCTGTTAACCCCTGAAGAACGGGAGGAGCAGGGGATCAGCGACCACCTCATGAGATTCTCTGTAGGTATAGAAGAACCTGAAGACCTTATTGAAGATATTGAACAGGCGCTTGAGGAGACAAGGAAGGACATGCTGGACGTACGGCTTTGAAAATAAAAGAGACGAGTGTTCAGTGATCGCTGTTCAGTGTTCAGGCTGTTTTGAAAATATAAAACGCCGGAGGAGCGACATTAAATCAGTGATCAGTATTCAATGATCATTGTTCAGAAATTCCAGGAATAAAGCTCCGGAGGAGCGGCATAATTAAGTTGAAAACAGTAAAAAATTATTCGTGTATTCGTGGCATTTAAAAGCCACAGAAGAGAAATTAAATTAAAATGAAATTAGATATATTGGCCATTGGTGCCCACCCCGATGATGTTGAACTTAGTTGTTCTGCAACGCTTGCAAAAGAGATCTCCCGCGGAAAAAAGGTAGGGATCCTTGATCTAACAAGGGGAGAGCTGGGTACCCGTGGTACAGCCGAAATAAGAGATAAAGAAGCTGCAGATGCTGCAAAGATCCTGGGATTGTCGATGCGGGAAAACCTGGAGTTCAGTGACGGCTTTTTTGTGAACAATGTGGCCCATCAACTGGAGATCATTAAGGTACTGCGAAAATACAAACCAGAGCTTGTGCTTTGTAATGCTATTGATGACAGGCATATCGACCATGGCAAGGGGGCAAAACTGGTGGCCGATGCCTGCTTTTTAAGCGGTTTAAGAAAGATCGAGACCATCTATAACGGAAATTCCCAACATGCCTGGCGTCCAAAGAACGTTTATCATTACATACAATGGAAAAACCTGACGCCAGATGTGGTGGTAGATGTCACCGGATTCATGGATAAAAAGGTGGAGGCAGTTAAAGCTTATCGTTCGCAGTTTTGGGATGAAGACAGTAAGGAGCCTGAAACTCCTATTTCCAGCAGTAATTTCTTTGACAGCATTACGTACAGGGCCAGGGATTTAGGTCGTCTTATCAATGTGGAATATGCCGAGGGATTCAACGTGAACCGTCACGTGGCGGTAGATTCGCTGTTCGATCTTCTATAAAAAATTCGATTTTTTTCTTTTGTAAAAGAAAGGATTTATACTACATTTGCGTCCGATTAAAATGGTGGTTGTAGCTCAGCTGGTTAGAGCGCTGGATTGTGGTTCCAGAGGTCGCCGGTTCGAACCCGGTCTTCCACCCAGAAAGCTTCTTGTGAAAACGAGGAGCTTTTTTTGTTTCTGAAACTTTCCCGGGAAGAAAAAAGAGGGTGAGAAGCCTGTCCTGAGTCCTGAGGTTTCGGGATCGAAGGGAACCCGGTCTTCCACCCATTAGAAGCCCGCTACCAGCGGGGTTCCTCAGTTTCATGGCAACAGTTCAGAAGATGTATCGCTCCTCCGGAGCTTGTTGTACCGTCGCTAATTCTTGTTGATATGTCGCTCCCCCGGAGCTCTTGCTACCTCCAAAGCCGCTTCAGGAATGAATTATGTTCCCCTCCTTCGGAAGGATGGCCGCACAGGCGGGGGGTGGGTTTTGAAAGCTGTGGCCCTGGACGGGGCTGGGTCAAGCGAAAAAAAAGAGCCCTCACAGGTTATCAAAATCTGTGAGGGCTGCATAAAATTTTATGATCAGGAATTACTCTGCTTTCTCTGTAAGAGTTGGTTTATCAACAAAAGGTCGTGCATCGCGGTTTGCTACCTCCCAGGCAGTAAGAAAGACCAGCTTTGCCCTTTTTGCCAGGAGATCATATTCAATTTTGTCTGGCGTATCGGTTGGACGGTGATAATCCTCATGAACCCCATTGAAATAGAAGATGATTGGAATATCGTGCTTTGCAAAATTATAGTGATCACTGCGGTAGTAGAACCTGTTAGGATCATTTTCATCATTATATGTATAATCCAGGTTGAGGTTCATATATTTTTGATTCACTTCTTCACTTAATTCATGAAGTTCTGTACTTAGTTTATCACTTCCAATGAGGTAAACGTAATCTCCTGCACTTTCCATGTCTGTACCAATGCGGCCAATCATATCGATGTTGAGGTTGGTCACAGTATTTGCCAGGGGAAAAACAGGATTTTGTGTATAATAACGGGAACCTACCAGCCCTTTTTCTTCACCAGTAACATTCAGGAAAAGGATAGAGCGCTTTGGAGCAAAACCATCTTCCTGTGCCTTTTTAAACGCTTCGGCTATTTCCAGGATTGCAACCGTGCCAGAGCCATCGTCATCTGCTCCATTGTAAATATTTCCTTCATCGTCGATCCCTACATGGTCATAGTGAGAAGAAATGACCAGCACTTCTTCAGGCATACTGCTTCCCTGTATGTAGGCCAAAACATTTTCAGTATCCTTTATATTTCCGCGGGTAAAAAAACTGCCGGGAACTTCCTGAAAATAATCATCTTCTCCAAGCGGTGAAGCAATATCAAGGCTTTTATATTCCTTCTTAAGGTATTCGGCAGCCTTTTTTTGGCCCGGCTCTCCTGTTTCTCTTCCTTCAAATTCATCACTTGCAAAGATGTAAAGATGATCCTTCAGTTCTTCAGCAGTAATGGTATTCGCGTACTCCAGGGGATTAGCCTCCGAAATATCCCGAGGCTGCTGGGCCTTACAAGCCAGCAAGCTGACAGCAATAGAAAATAATAATACTTTTTTCATTTCAAGTTTTAGGTTTTTTGATAAGAGTGGCAAGATAAAAGAATTCCTTAGAATTAGATTTATAAAGGGGGTTGTGAGCCAGGATTTTTTTAAAGAATTGTGCGGAGGTGATAGCAATTAAGAGCAATTTGTCGTATTTTTAAGTGAATGATTTAATACTTTGCTTTATGAAAAATGATGTTCCTGTATCCGAGATCATGACCAAAAATATTTTGCGTTTATCCCTGTCTGATGATCTTTCAACGGCTGAATCCATTATGAAAAAAAATCATATTAGGCATTTGCCTGTTGTAGACAATGAGCGTATTGTGGGAATGGTAAGTTTAAATGACCTGCTTCGAATCTCCTTTGCCGATGCTGTGGATGCAGAAGGTGAAGACGTGGAAACTACTGTCTATAATATGTTTTCAGTAGAACAGGTAATGACTAAGAAAGTGGTGTGTATCACTTCACAACACACAGTTGCCGAAGCTGCAGGACTATTCCTTCAGCATGATTTTCATGCCTTGCCGGTGGTCGATAATGATTGTCTTACAGGAATTGTAACTACAACAGATGTGATCAGGTTTTTTCTTCAGGAACAAAAGCAAAGTCAAAAGAAAGAAAAAGTGAGAAGAGTTCTGTAGGGGGATACTCTTCTCACTTATGGTGCCTTTGCAGGCGAATTTCATTTTGGTTAAGTTAAGTCATTTCTTCCTACAATTTAGCACCTGCTTTTGTTGTTTAACCTGCATTTAACAAGTGAGGTAAGAAAATTCTTCGTTTAGCTGCTGATAAATTTAAATTGAAGATTATTAGCAGTGTTCTTTCTTTTTAAATACACTAACCCGCATCAAAAAATTGCGGGTTTATCTTTTGATAGAAGGTTATAAATTTACCATTTAGTTGTAGTTTTATTTTATGATAAAAGCAGTAATTATAGACGACGAAATAAATGCCCAGAATTTGTTGGAGAAAACGCTTAATAGATACTTCCCCAATAAATTTAATATTGTAGATAAATGTTGTTCAGTAGATACGGGTGTGCTTGCCATCAGGAAATATGAACCCCAATTGGTCTTTTTAGACATCCAGATGCCCGAAAAAAACGGGTTTGAGTTATTCAGGTATTTTGATGTTATCAATTTTGAAGTGATCTTTACTACAGCTTATAACCAGTTTGCAATAAAGGCCATTAAACGTAGTGCTCTCGATTATTTATTAAAGCCCATAAACGGCCTTGAGCTGGCTGATGCCGTTAGAAGGTTCGAAACAAAAAATGAAGGAAGTTCAGCTCAAAAGAAGTTGTCCTTACTGCTCGAGAACCTCAATGTGAATGACCAGAATGTGAGTAAAATTGCTTTTCCCACCGTGGACGGTTTTGAACTTATTCATTCAAACCAGATCTTATATTGCAAGGCTGAAAGTAATTATTGCTGTATTAAAAAAATTGACGGGGTCGCCAGGACAGCCTCAAAAACTTTAAAGTATGTGGAGGAGATTCTCCCTGCCAATTCTTTCCAGAGAATTCATAAGAGCTACGTCATCAATTTAAATTACGTGACGAGATACCATAAAGCCAACAAGGAAGTTGAACTAACCAATGGGGAGAAACTTCCGGTTTCTTTTCGAAAAGAAGAAGAATTCATAAATGCCATTTTACAGAGTCATTAAATTTTGCTGCTTCTTTTTTTTATGGTTTAATTCAGCTTTCTCACAAAATTATCCCGTTAAAAATTACACTTCAGCCAACGAACTGCCGAATAATTCCATTAGGTCATTACTGGTTGATAGCAATAATGCCCTATGGATAGGCACTGGAAATGGCGTGGTAAAAAAAGAAAATGACGACTTCAAATACTTTTTTGAAGAGGATGGATTGGCTTTGAACAGCTGCTGGGCCATTGCAGAAGATGAAAATAAAAAATTATGGTTTGGGAGCTATGGCGCCGGTATTAGCATTTACGACGGACAGGAGTTCAAAGTAATTTCTGAAGAAGACGGCTTGGTCCATAATGAAATAACCGAACTATTTGCCAGGGAAAATAAGATGTTCGTGGGAACCAGTGACGGAGTTTCGGTGGTGGACATTAATTCCTTTGAAGTTCATTCTTTAAAAATTTCTACTGAAAATGAGCTTTTTAGAATCCAGGATTTCTTCATCTATAATGATCAAGTCTATGTTGTCTCTTACATTTCAGGGATCTTTAAGATCATTTTTCAGAATGATCGACCAACCCTGGTAAAAGTAAATAATAAAAATCCGATCTATTCTGTATCAGTCGAAAAGGATAGTATTTATAATAGTAACAAAGGTTTTTTTACAAAAAGCACCCTGGCTGGTTATGTCGGTAAAAGTGATTTTATTTCAGAAAAAAAACTCGGGACCTCCATTATCTGGGATTATGTCAAAACGAGCGATCATAGAACTTTTGCAGGAGCCTGGGGAATATATGATAGTAACGGTGGGATATATGAGTTATTAGACCAAAAGATGATCTCCAGGGCTTCTGAATTTAATATTTCAAGTAAAGAAGTTATTTCCCTGGCCTATGATCCCTCCTTTGAAAGATTATATGTGGGTACCAGGGATTCCGGTCTTTTTGAGATCGTTCTGAAACCCCAAATTAAATTCACTGAAAATAAAGGGAAGAAAGTTCTTGGGTTTGCCAGAACAGAAAGTACTTCTGCTGTGTTACTGGATGACGGTATTATTCTAAAAGGTAGAGTAAATGAACACAAAATTTCCCTGCACCAACTAAAGCAATGGCAAGAAAAGTTCATTTCAAGCACCCAACTGCCGTTGCCCAGACACGAGGATGATTTTTATGAATTGGATTATTCTACAAAGGCAGAGAATATCAGTTTTTACGATTTAAAAGTTTTTCAGAACGTCTATTGGGTAAACACCAATATTGGAGTTTTTGCCATAAATGATACAGGGGAATTGCTGCGCTATTTACCCCTGCATTCAGAAGAGATCAATTTTACCAAAAATGGAAAGCTCATTGAAACTAATCCATATGGGGGTGTTAGGATCTACAATGATCTGGATTCCTTGACTTATACTCATTTCAAGCAGGAAGATCCTCACACCCCTACCATGGTCGTTAATTCTTTAAAAAAGGATGACAAAACTTATTTTCTATCTGTTTTTTCAGGACTATACGTGTGGGAGAACAATAGGTTCAGATCTTATTTACATGACAGGATCTGGGATGAGAAAAAATTGAGGCACATCACCACTTTAGGTGAAAAACTCGCAATTTCCAATGAGTTTGGAGATGTTTTCATTTTCCAGGATCATCCAACCTTTAAGCTTTTGCAGAAAATTCCCCGGGCTGAAATCCAGGGAAATACCATTTCATTTTTAAGGGAGGATCAGGGTAATTTGATAGTTGGAACAGAAAAAGGTCTTAGCCTTTTTAAAGAAAATAGACGCGTATTTCTAGATGAGGAGCAAGGCTTGAAACAACCATTACTAAGTGCAGAAGTAAACCGGAAAGACCTGCGTATTGGTAGTGAAAATGGGTACTATACCATAGAACTTGACGCGCGTAGTGGTAATCGGGGGTTAGTAGATGAATTGAAGATCAAAGAGATCTTCATTAACAACAATAAATTTTCGTCCCAAGAATTTGCTAATAAGGAGGAAATTGAATTGCCCCACAATCAGAACAGCGTATTACTTAAATTTAGTACTAACGCACATCCTTATCCCAATAAACTAAAATATCAATACAGATTAAAGGACAACGAAGATTGGAGCCTTCCCTCCACCAAACCTGAAATATTTCTTCCTTTTTTGACCCCCAATGATTATGAAGTGGCTGTAAAGGTACTTGATCAAAGTACAGGTTTAAGCTTTACCCGGCCATTGTTAAAACTAACTATACTGCAGCCTTTTTGGAAAACCTGGTGGTTTGCTTTATTGATCATGTGCACCATATTACTTGCAGTTTACAGTATTTACAGGATCCAGATCAGGCAGCATAAAGCTTTTGAAGCACAGAAGAGTATCATCCAAAAACGTTTTGAAGAAACAAAAATGGAGGCTCTGCTGGCTCAAATGAATCCGCATTTCATTTTCAATGCCATGAATTCCATTCAGAACTATATTATGGACAGTGATATAGACAATGCCAGTTTGTTTCTTGGTGACTTTGCCAAGTTGATCAGGTTAAACCTGGACCATTGTACCAGGCCTACTATTTTACTGGTAGAAGAAATTGAATATTTACAGTCCTATACCCGGGTTGAAAACACCAGGTTTAACAATGCAGTCAAAGTTATCTTTGAAATCGATCCCGAAATAGATGTCTATGAAGTCGAAATCCCGACCATGATATTACAGACCTTTGTAGAGAACGTCTTTGTTCATGCTTTCCCAAGCAGTATCTTAGATCCTACTTTAAAAATTTCATTTAGACTGTTGCCGGGAAATGTACTGCAATGTGAAATTAAAGACAACGGAATAGGATTTACTGCAGACTCGGCCAGTAAATTGCACAACTCAAAAGGCATTAAGCTGGTTAAGGAACGCCTGGCACTTCTGGGTTACGATCTGGAAAAAACAGTACAAATAAATTCTGGCAAAGGTAAAGGCACATCTGTTATTCTACGCCTCCAGGTCTAACGTTTACTTTAAAATACCAGACGTTTACTAAATGCTAATTTTCTGTATTACTCTTTGCATTAATTTTGGTGAAAATTAGAGAAAGTGGCAGCTTTAATCTGTAGGGATCTGCTCGTAAAATTTTTGTTATAAAGTAGGGGTTATAACATATTCTTGTACTGGCAGTGCCGTCACTTCTCTAACTTTTTTAGCACCAGAAAAATTTGCAAGAATAGCACCCAAAGACGTAATTATGCAGAATTCGTGAATATGATCGTCTTTATAATACGCCTAAAAAATTTTGGCGAAATTCACTAAACATAATTTCATATTATTCCAGTACTTCTGGGAAATGATATCCTTTTTCGCCAGGATTGTGCTCTGGGTTCTTATTAGATTGCTGGCAATTCCATTTAGTATCCTGGTACTTCTTTTAAATTTTCTTCCGGACTTCACCCATGATCCAGGTCTGCATTTTTATGCTGTCTTTGGCTTGTTAAATATGGTAGCGTACTTCTTTTTATGGAAACCCATGACCTGGGTTGTTGGCACTATAAATATTTTATTCGAGGAGGCATAAGCTTCCTTCCTCTTATTTACATCTTTTGACTTTAGGGATCCAAAGGGACAGCCGTAACGACGTCGTCATAACATTCAGGAAAGCCTACTAAAGTTTTCGGAGGAAGAGGGATTAACTGCGTTGATCCTA
>CAZXEY010000134.1:0-8070 GCA_964639695.1 uncultured Antarcticibacterium sp.
ACCTTAAATTCTTTTTTTGGTCTTATGTATTTAGCAACATCAGCATCATAGTAATTTGACTTCATAAATTCGATCATCAGCGATTTGGAAAAGTTGGAAAACTTATCACTGATGGTCACCCCGCCAATTAGATATTTATGTTCAGGAAACCGAAGGGTGCAATGAACAATTCCTTTCCATAATAAAAACAAAGGCATTGGCCGTTGCTGATACTCCTTTACAATAAATGCCCGCCCCATTTCTATGGATTGGCTCATCATAGGATGAAGTTCGGGTTCGAATCTAAAAAGATCCTGTAAATAAAATCCGTTTATTCCATATTCAGCATAAATTTCTGAACCCATTCCCATCCTGTAAGCTCCGGCAATTTTCTTGGTATCACTATCCCATAAAAACATATGATAATAGTAATCGTCAAACTTATCCAGGTCGATTGAATTATTTGTTCCTTCCCCAACTGCTCTAAAGGTTATTTCCCTTAATCTTCCTAACTCCTTTACAATGTTTGGAATGATCTCTCTTTTTGCAAGAAAGACCTCGTAATTTTTGCTTTCCAGTAGCCGCTTATCCAAAATCCTGCAGGTTTCCACTTCTTTTGCCATTAGATCCTGTTCGGTTTCAACCGCTATTTTCTTTGGGGCTTTGGGAATTTTAAGGCTCGGCATTTTTCCTAATATCTTTTTCTTTTCGAAAAAAGAATTTGCAAGCATATAGGTTTTTCTTCTTAAGAAAGCAGTAAATGTCTCAAGATTCGTAAATTCCGCCTGTTCTTCCGGTGTAATTGCATTTCCAATTCTCACCCTGATTCTCCTTTTCTTTTGAGAAAGCATTTCACTAGGCAGTTTTGCAGTTCTCAGGATATCGCTTATTCCGGCTAATCTATAAAAGAACAAACTGTTCTTGGCGTGAAAATAAATGGGTATCACCGGTACATTCGCCTTCTGGATCAATTTCATCGCTCCCGGCTCCCAGGGCTTGTCCACAATAGATCTCTCATCCCTGTAGGTAGAAACTTCCCCTGCAGGAAAAATTCCTAAAGCACCGCCATCCCGTAGATGAGATATTGCCTGTTTAATCCCCGATACGCTGGATTTCGCCTCTTTGTGTTCTTCAAAAGGATTTACCGGCATAATGTAAGGCTTCAGGGGATCCAGCCTGTGAAGTAAGAAGTTTGCAATTACTTTATAATCGTTCCTTTGTTCAAGAACGGTTTTTAACAGTATCATTCCGTCTATTCCTCCTAAAGGATGATTGGAAATTGTAATAAACGGTCCTGTTTTAGGTATTCTTTTCAGGTCTTTCTCGGGTATTTCAAAGTCTATTTCAAAAGCTTTTAAAAGGGATGCTATAAAGGCTTCTCCCGATAAATTCTTTCTTTTTTCGTATTCTTTATTAATAACAGAAAGTCTTGTAGTACGTAATATTCCCCAGCCAATAAAAGTTCCTAAAGGACCCAGATTGTCCAGGTTCATTACTTTGGCGACTTCCTTGGCAGTTACAATTCCCATACACTTTTATGTTTTATATATTTATAAAGATAACAAATAGAAATTTTACTCGTCTCAACTTCTGGAGACGAGCTGTACTGTGTTTTGTGTCACCTGTTTCAATAATATTTTTTTACCTTTTTCGAGATTTTCTAATGCTGCATTGTCAAAATGACGAATAGTATATAAGGAAACACCTGGAATATAATTTACTTTAAATCTTGCTTTTAAATGCTGGATTAATTTTTCTAAGTTGTTAAACCTGTTGTCCACACAAACTGCAAAACTAATAGCAGAATTCTGAATAAGATCTACCTTCATTTGATACAGGTGAAACAATTTAAATATTTCGCTGATATTTTCCTCTACCATAAATGAAAAATCCAGGGAAGAAAGAGAAATTAAAACCTGATTCTTTTTAACAATAAAGCAGGGGACTGCCGGTATTAGTGGTTGCCCCTTACTCACTGCTGTGCCTTCTCCTTCGGGATTTAAAAAAGATTTAACATATAACGGAATCTCTTTTCGCTGAAGTGGCTGCAAGGTTTTAGGATGTATTACTGAAGCTCCAAAAAAGGCAAGTTCAATAGCCTCTTCATAGGAAATTTGGTGCAGTAATTGTGAATTTTCAAATACCCTCGGGTCTCCATTTAGCACTCCCGGAACATCTTTCCATATAATTACTTTTTCTGCATTTAAGCAGTAGGCAAGGATTGCTGCCGAATAATCACTTCCTTCCCTTCCCAGGGTAGTAGTAAAATTATTAGAATCGGCCGCAATAAACCCCTGGGTAATGTATAAACCACCGGGTTTTATCTCTTTTATTATTTTTTCCTGGGTTTCCTCCCAGTTTACCCCCGCATCCCTGTAGGTGCTGTTTGTTTTAATCAGGTTTCGGGCATCAAGCCATGTGTGGTTTATATCCTGCTGAAGTAGATATTCACTTACAATCACAGTGGAAATTAATTCACCGAAACTTACAATTTGATCATACACGAAGTCATATTTTGTCGACTTATTGTGCGCCATGAAATTTTGCAAATCATCGAAAAATCTGTCTATTTTGGAGAAAACCGGAGCTTGTTTAGAAGGAAAAAGTTCTTTTACAATATGAAGATGTGCTTCTTTTATCCCGTTTAAAATGTCTCCCGGAATTTTATCTTTTTGAAGGTATGCAGAAACTACGTTTTCCAAAGCATTTGTAGTTTTGCCCATGGCAGAAACTACGATAGTTTTATCGCTGGTCCCGGTTTTGTGCAAAACGTTTAAAACATTTCTTACTGAAGCTGCATCTTTAACCGATGCTCCTCCAAATTTAAAGATTTCCATTGGCTATTTTTTCAGAATGTCTTTTATTCCTACTTCATCCATGTGTACGGTATACCAGTTCCTTTTTACGTCAGCTCCTGTGTTTTCATAAAACTGAATGGCATTTTTATTTCCTTCAGAAACTACCCATTCCACTCTTCTCACATTATTATCATAACCGTACTGCACAACGCGTTGGTATAAAGCGCCTCCCAGTCCTGTTCCTCTCATTTTTTCCCTTACAATAAGGTCCTCAAGATGAACTGTTCTCCCTTTCCAGGTCGAGAACCTGAAATAAACCAGGGCCATTCCTTCAATTTTGCCATCAACATCGGCGACAAAACATTTAAAATTCTGTTCCTCAAAACCTTCTTTTTCAAGATCTTCCAATTCAATTTCCACTTCATTAGAAGCTTTTTCGTAAGCTGCCAGCTCCCTGATTAATTCCAGTACCTGTGGCATATCTTTTTTTTCGGCTTCTCTTATCTTAAAATCCATATTCTAGTGCTTTTTGCAAATTTACTAATACATTTTTTTCTAAAAGGAATTACAGGGTATTAAACCTTTTTAAACTTTGGCCTGGATGAATTTTCTCATCGCTTTTTCATCCATTTGCACCGTATTCCAATTTTTAAAAACTGTAGCTCCACTTCTTTGATAAAATTCCACAGCGGGAGTATTCCAATCAAGAACTACCCATTCGGTCCTTTTTACTCCCTGCTCCAGGGCATAAGAAATTACTTTTTTATACAAAGCGCTTCCAAGTCCTGTTCCTCTCTTTTCCTTTCTCACAATGAGATCTTCGAGGTGCACAGTTCTACCTTTCCATGTAGAAAACCTGAAGTATACCAGGGCCATTCCCTCTATTTTTCCTTCAACTTCAGCAACAAAGCAGGTAAAAAGTGGATTTTCTCCAAAACCTTCCTTTTCCAGTTGGTTTACATCCACTTCAACTGCATCAGGTTCTTCCTCAAAAAC
This sequence comes from uncultured Antarcticibacterium sp., assembly GCA_964639695.1. Taxonomy (GTDB): domain Bacteria; phylum Bacteroidota; class Bacteroidia; order Flavobacteriales; family Flavobacteriaceae; genus Gillisia. The sequence continues at coordinate 3,774 of CAZXEY010000134.1, forward strand.
AGCCAGTTCTTTAATTAGCTCCAGGATCTGCGGCAGATCTTCCTTTCTTGATTTTCTAATTGTGTATTCCATAGGTAATGTTAATTGTTTCAAAAATAAGGAACCTGAAACTTATAATATTTACGAAAACGTTTTAGTAAGAGAAATATTTAGATAATTTTACCGGGTCTAAATAAAACGATGACCTTAAAATGGCCAAAAGAAATCAAACCTTAGGTGAATTTATAATAGAAAACCAAGCCGATTTTGCATACTCTTCAGGAGAACTTTCGCGGTTAATTAACTCGATACGCCTGGCTGCAAAAGTTGTAAACCACGAGGTTAACAAAGCAGGACTTGTTGATATTATTGGCGCGCACGGGGAGACCAATGTTCAGGGGGAAGATCAGCAAAAGCTGGATGTAATGGCCAATGAAACTTTTATAAGAACCCTTACCAATAGAGAAATTGTTTGCGGAATCGCTTCCGAAGAAAATGATACATTTATTACCATTGCAGGACAAAAGGGGGATCACCAGAATAAATATGTAGTTCTAATGGATCCATTAGACGGGAGCTCTAATATTGATGTAAATGTTTCGGTGGGAACGATATTCTCCATTTACAGAAGAGTTACTCCCATTGGTACACCTGTAACTCTGGAAGATTTTTTACAGGCAGGAAATAATCAGGTGGCTGCAGGTTATATCATTTACGGTACCTCCACAATGCTTGTTTATACGACCGGCAATGGGGTGAATGGATTTACGTTGAACCCTGCTTTGGGATCCTGGTATTTATCTCATCCCGATATGAAATTTCCCAAAACCGGTAGCATTTACTCTATAAATGAAGGAAATTATGTTCATTTCCCTCAGGGAGTCAAAGACTACATTAAATATTGCCAGGAAGAAAAAGATGACAGGCCTTACACATCGAGGTATATTGGTTCTATGGTTAGTGATATCCACCGGAATATGATCAAAGGAGGAATTTTTATATATCCCAAAAGTTCAACCGCCACTAATGGAAAACTCCGGTTGTTATACGAATGTAATCCAATGGCTTTTATTGTGGAACAGGCTGGGGGAAAGGCCACTAACGGTTTTAAAAGGATCCTCGAGCTTAAACCCGAAGAACTTCACCAAAGGGTGCCATTCTTTTGCGGCAGTACCCTAATGGTTGAAAAAGCCGAAGAGTTTATGGCGAAATACGAGGAATAGATTTACCTCCTTTCCAGTAAATAACGATAATCTTCAAAATTTAGCTTTCCACTAAAAATCTGGATAGAACGCTTGATAAGGGAATTTGCTGTTTCTGAAGAAAAGCCTAGACCAATAGCGTATTTTTTAATTAAAGTAGCCTCCTCTTCATCTATTTCATGATCTGCATAAATAATCGTAAAAAGATCGTGGAGCCTTTCAAGCCTTCTTTCAAAACTATTAGGAGGACTTACGGGAAAAGCATTAGGGTTTTCCAGTACTTTGGAATATTCGTCTTCATTAATATCTAATTTTCGGGCGAACCGTTCCAATACTTGCTGCTCCCTTGGATTTATTTCACCATCTACAGTAGCCATATTTACAATAGCTGCGAAATGTCCCAAATTTCTTAAATGCTCTCCTGAGCCAAAAAGGTCTGAAAATGACATGTTTTAATTTTTTATGCTACAAATATAGCCAAAGCTGAAGTCTTGAAAGAATGATTTTAGTCAGGTTTTACATTCGCTAATCTTTTCTTAATCGTTTTCCTAAACCTCTCAAATTAACTAACTTCCTGCAGCTAAATTTATTTGATGACCCCTCCATTACTGATTTTTAATGAAAGCGGAATATACTGCCAACAGGCAGATGTATATCTTGATCCCTGGAAACCTGTTAAAAATGCAATTATTTCCCACGGGCATGCAGATCATTCCCGGTGGGGTCACCAAAAATATATTACTCACCATACCAATGTTCCCATTATAAAACACCGGTTAGGCGATATCAATGTAACCGGAAAAGATTGGAATGAAACCTTCACTATTAATGGTGTCACTTTTTCTTTACACCCTGCAGGACATATTATAGGATCTGCTCAAATAAGAGTAGAATACAGAGGAGAAGTCTGGGTGTTTTCGGGAGATTACAAAATGGAAGATGATGGTGTAGCCGTTCCTTATGAACCGGTAAAATGCCATGCTTTTATCACCGAATGCACCTTTGGATTACCTGCTTTTAAGTGGCTTCCACAGGACCAGGTAATGAAGGACATCAATGAGTGGTGGCAGCAAAATCAGGAAGATGGAAGGACCTCAGTTCTTTTTGGATACTCTCTTGGGAAAGCACAGCGACTTCTAAAGCACCTGCATCCTACAATAGGGAAGATTTTTACTCACGCTGCTATAGAAAATATGACAGAAGTTATAAGGCCATTAATGGATTTTCCTGAAACAACATTGATTACAAGGGACACTAAAAAAGAAGAGATACGCGGTAATATTGTACTTGCTCCGCCAAGTGCTCACGGTACACCCTGGCTTCGAAAAATGGTACCTTATGTAACTGCTTCTGCCAGTGGCTGGATGACTTTTAGAGGTGCAAGGCGAAGGAGAGCCATAGATAAAGGATTTGTAATTAGTGATCACTGTGACTGGCAGGGATTATTAAAAGCTATTAAAGAAACCGAATGTGAAAAAATTATTTGTACTCACGGATATACAGAGATCTTTAGTAAATATTTATGCGAATTGGGATATGATGCCCGTACCGAAGAAACTCAATATGAAGGTGAGTTGGGAGAAATGGAATCCCGGGTAGAAAGCCTGGATGAAATGGTTCCGGATGAAGAAGCCGCAAAAAATGTAAAAGAGAAAAAAAATTGAGCAGGACCTTCTCAAGGTGGAATTATATGGAAAACTTCGCAGAACTTATTAGAACCCTGGACAGCACGAATAAAACTTCTTTAAAAGTAGAAGCCCTTGCCGAATATTTAAAAGCGGCGCCAGATAAAGATAAAGTCTGGGCTATTGCAATCCTTTCTCACAGAAGGCCGCCCCGGCCCGTTAATACAACGTTGTTACGCCAATGGGCTTCAGAAATTGCCAATATTCCTTTATGGCTCTTCGAAGAATCTTACCACATTGTAGGAGATCTGGCCGAAACTATTGCCCTTGTCATTCCGGTTTCTAATAAAAATTCAGAAAAAAGCCTCACACAGTTTTTACAGGAGATCATTGAACTTAAAGGTAAATCTGAAACCAAGAAGAAAGAATATCTACACGAGAACTGGCAGGAACTCAATTATTACGAACGCTTTGTTTTTAGTAAATTAATTACGGGGAGTTTTAGGATTGGAGTGAGCCAAAAGCTAATGACCCGCGCACTTTCAATTGCGACGGGAATTGAAGAGGACCTGCTGGCCTATAAATTAATGGGAAATTGGGACCCGGAAAAAATTTCATTTAACCAGTTAATCCTTCAGGAGAACGAGGAAGATTATCTTTCAAAACCTTATCCCTTTTATCTTGCCTATGCTTTGGAAGGAGAGGTAAGTGATTTGGGTGATGTGAAGGATTGGTCTGCAGAGCATAAGTGGGATGGCATAAGGTCCCAGGTAATTATTAGGAATGATGATCTTTTTGTATGGAGCCGTGGCGAAGAACTGGTGACAGATAAATATCCCGAATTTAATGTTTTTAAATCTGCCATTCCAAATGGTACAGTGATAGACGGTGAGATATTACCCTTTATAGAAGGAAATATTGGAACTTTTAATGACCTGCAAACGAGAATTGGCCGTAAGAATGTTTCCAAAGCGCTACTTAATAAAACTCCGGTTATTCTAAAAGCTTATGATATCCTGGAGTGGGAAGGAAAGGATGTTCGTGATCTTGCTTATAAACAAAGGAGAGGGATATTAAAGGAACTATATAATGAAGTTGCTACGGAGGATTTTCCGCTCCACATTTCAGAAACAATTTCTTTCAATTCCTGGGAGGAGGTTGCTTCTGAAAGAGATAGAGCAAGGGAAGAATGTTCTGAAGGATTGATGCTGAAAAAGCTGGATTCTCCCTACCTGGTAGGGCGTAAAAAGGGAGATTGGTGGAAGTGGAAAGTTGATCATCTTACTATTGATGCAGTTCTTACCTACGCGATGAGAGGTCACGGAAGACGCAGTAATCTTTTTACAGATTACACTTTTGGATTATGGGATGAGGAAAAAAAGGAACTGGTGACTTTTGCAAAAGCGTATAGTGGATTAACCGATGCTGAATTCAGGCAGGTGGATGCCTGGATCAAAAAAAATACATTAGAAAGATTTGGTCCCGTACGAA
>CAZXEY010000135.1:0-8070 GCA_964639695.1 uncultured Antarcticibacterium sp.
CATAAAAGACTCTATGGCGAAAATGTTTGCATAGGCTCCCAGACCTCTTAAAGCAGATTTTCTTAATGGGCCTTCAAAAATATGGGAAGAAGTGTGAAGATCCTTAATCTCGTAATACGGTTTTGAATTTCTAACGGCTCCACCTCTAAAACCAATGCCTGGAGTTCCGTAACCCCGGTCGAGAAATCGGGCGGGAAGCAGGGATGAAGGATCGCCCCCGGGCCTTGTACTATGACCGTCACTCCAAAGATCATATTTCCAGCCGGTGATCTTTCCGGAGGAATCAACCCCCGCCTGCACTTCCATAATCATGGCAGTGCCGTAAGGTTCCCATAGGTGTTCTTCATCTCTCATCCATTGTAATCTTACATGTCGTCCCGGAAATTCTACCGCCAGTAAAGCAGCTTCTGCTGCCACATCATCTGCAGCATTGTGCCCGTAGCAACCTGAACCCGGAACTCCTTTCACATGGATCCTCTCCCTGTCCATTTCCAGAAGATTAGCAAGGGTATCTCGCAAAGGATAGACTCCCTGGCTGTGAGTATAAACATCCAGTTTATTATCCTGAAAATAAGCCACCGCACAGGAAGGTCCGTTGGCTCCATGCATTATATAAGGTTTAAAATAGGAAGCCTTGTGTTGCACTGCTGCTCCCTTAAATGATTTTTCCCAGTTTCCTAGATCTTCATCAGTTTGGCTATCTGCAGGTAATTTCTTTAAATAATCCTTAAGGGAAGGTTCTGTAGGTAAGTCTTTTCCTTTATTCCACTTTACCCGGTTATTTAATTCCCAGCTGATCTGGATCGCCTCATATTCTTCCCCGGCTATAACTCCTATAAAACTTCCTATCTTTACAAGTTTTAGAAATCCCGGCATTTCCTCCAGCCCTGTTTCATCCAGGGAATTTAAGGTGGCAGTGTAAGAGGGAGGTCTTATAATACGTGCGTGTACCATTCCGGGAAATTTCATATCCTGCACATACTCAAGTTCTCCTTTAACCATGGCAGCAATATCTTTTCTGGGTACAGGTTGCCCAACAAAGCGACGCCTGGTTTTCCCATAGATCTCTTTTGGCTCCCGTAAATTTTCCTCAAGCTGTTCTCCCTGGAGGATTTCGTAGAAATTCAAATTCCTCCTGCCATCACTAATAACTCCATTTTCCAACTTAAGCCCTGGTATTTCTGTATTCCATTTTTTTGCTGCCATTTCCAGCATAACTTCACGTGCAGTCGCAGCAGCTTTTCTTATAGACATTGCACTGGATTCCACAGATCGGCTTCCGGCAGTATAACCTTCATTTGCCGTAACTCCTGTTTCGGCGAGGTTTACCTCTACCAGATCAGGGCTCATATTCAATTCTTCTGCAGCCATCTGGGCAACTGCAATTCTTATCCCCTGTCCCAATTCCATTTTACCCGTGAGTATTCTTACCCTACCATCTTCCATTACCTGTAACCACGCATTAATCTTGTCTTCCAAAAAGGGATTCATTTCACAATCTGATACCGGCGCTCCTGCCATGAAGGTTTGCGGCCCAAGAATTGAAAAACCAATACTTACACAACCCATCTGTTTTATAAAGTCTCTTCGGTTGGATTTCATATCTTTAAATTTTTGAAGCCCTTTTTACAGCCTTGATGACTCTTGCATGAACCCCACACCTGCATACGTTCCTGTATAAACCTTCCTGGATCTCGGCCTCTGTAGGCAAAGGATTTTTATCAAGTAAAGCTACCGCTGCTATTACAAGACCGTTAAGACAATAGCCGCATTGAGCTGCCTGTTCATCTAAAAAAGCCTGCTGTACCTTATGCAAATTTCCGTTTTCGCCAGCCAGACCTTCCAGGGTGGTGATCTTCATTTCGGAAGCCTGTTCAACAGGCATAAGGCAGGACGGATTTGCCACTCCATCAAAAAGTACCATACAGGCACCGCACTGGGAAAGGCCACAACCAAACTTTGGCCCGGTAAGGTCAAGATTATTCCGCAGTACATACAAAAGGGGAGTCTGAGGGTCAACCTCCACTTCATGGTCTCTGCCGTTAACCGAGAGTGTGAATTTTTTTTTCATAAATTAATTTAAAAGGGCTTTTAGATCCAAAAAGGGAATACCAACCAAAGTTCTAAGAACCACAAAATCCATAAGTTACAATTCCTTGTAAAATTAATTGTTGAAAGAAATGCTAAAATCTTATCAGTGCTTCAGGTTATTCAAATTATTTGGAAAAGTTTTTTACAAGCCCTTATTTCTATACATAAATCGGGGTTAGAATTATCATCTTACTTTCTTCTCTAATTATAAATGAAACTGGCCAAAAAAATTCCCATAGACCAGCTTACTATTTATACTAAAGAGAAGCGAAATTCAATGTATGAGAAGTTGATTATTAATAGGAAGACAGAGGAAATAATTATAAATCAACTTAAAAGGGGAGGGTTAAATAGTCCTGAGGTTTAAAGCCTATGCGGAAGGTAGACCGGGAACTTTTTATTCCGGCTGAAATGATGTATAAAGCTTACTTTGACATTACCCTTCCTATAGGTAAATGCCAAAAAATAAGTTACCCATTTATTATTGCTCAGGTTACCTTTCTTTAGAATACGTACTGCTCCAGATATAAAGGAAAAATTTCGGTCTAAGATCTTTTGATTAAAAAATTGAAAATACTTTCATCTGGCAATGAAATTGAAGAGTTTTGGATGAAAATTTCTAATCAGCAAGTTTCAACCCCGAGGAATCATTTAAATATTAGGGCGGTTTCGCTTGCTATAAGTCCGGTGGCAAGCAGTATCCCCCTATTTTTACAGGCACCTGATATTTTCATGGTTTTCTAAGGCTGGAAGGTCCTAATTTCTTACTCCTTTAGTAATTTCAAAGGCTCCTTCGTGTATTGTTATACCGGTAGCCTTATCTCCTTTTACTTCAAAATTAATATTTGTGATTCCTCTTGTCACTGGAATAAATTTATGATTTCCCTGAAAGCGGAGCAGGAAGGGCTTATTACCACCAATTTGAGCCATTAATTTACCCTCTTTTTCAAAGATTTTGAGTTCCCGAATCTCAGTTGGAGTAGATTGATAGGTGAATACCCCGCTATAGCGTTCAATGTCTGCTACAGAAAGCGGCAATTCTTTAATTTTAATATCCAAAACCGCTATGGCAAGTATTTCTTCCAGTTGCTGGGCTCTTTCCCTGCCCTTGGTAGAATTGGAAAGGATAGCTATGGTAATTCCTTCTTCAGGGTAATGTGAAACATAGGTGCCAAATCCGAAAGTACCGCCATGGTAGATCTTTCTGTGCCCCCGCAGTTCGTTCACATATAATCCGTAACCGTAACCAACAGTTTGTCCATTGTTTAGTACCACGGGGGTGGTCATTTTTTCCAGGGATCCTGCAGAAACAACTTTTCCACTGTGCAACAAATGGGTCCATTTAACAATATCCTCAATGGTTGAACTCAATCCGCCGCCGGCGCTAAAAGTTTCAATATTCCGGTAAGGCACATTTATTACCGAATCTTTTTGGTGCAGGTAACCTTTCGCTCTTCCGGGAACGATCCTTAGCTGGTGTGCAAAGATAATGTTGTTAAGGCCTAAAGGATTCAGTAATTCCGGCTCAGCATAATTTGACCAGGAAGTACCGGTCACTTTTTCGATGATCTGCCCCAGAAGATAATAACCCCAGTTACTGTAATCTTGATTTTCTCCCGGTTTAAAATCAAAAGGCTCCTTTGCCCATAAATCTATCATTTGTTTATAAGAAAGCTCCAGTCCATACCAACCCGGTAACTCTTCATTCTTAAGGCCATAATCTTTCATTCCCGCGGTATGATTAAGCAGGTTATGAATCGTAACTATATTTCCCTGAAGAGGATAATCGGGAAAAAATTTGGTTAGAGGATCATCAAGGGAGATTTTACACTGTTCCACAAGCCGCATTATGGTAGCAGCTGTAAATTGTTTGGTAACAGATGCCAGCCCAAATACTGTATTGTCATCAACATTGGTATCCATTTCCAGATCAGATTTGCCATAATTTCTTCGGAAGAGGATCTTTCCATCTTTGGCTAATGCCACTGTCATTCCTGGGACTTCCTCTTTACCTATGATTTTTTCAGCTACTGAATCGGCTAGGAACTCTATTTGCTTGATGTTCATCCCTTTTGCCGGCTTTGATTGAAAAGCCGAGGCTGCAAATGATACTGAAATGAAAAATAAAAGCAGAAGAAGGATACGGATTTTTTCTTCTGAAGCTAATGAAATCTGCAGAGCGATGATTGGGTTGTGATGATTTTTCATTCTTAACTGTTCGTTTGATTGATTACCAGACAAGAATAGACAATACCCGGATTATTTAAAACTTAATGTGACGAGTTACTGAAAAGATGTGATAAGTGTTGTTTTTTAATAATTAAAAATTTTCAATGGATGGGAAAGTTCTACAGGAAACAGCCCGTATGAAGTCAAAAATGATGGACGGAAATACAAATTTAGTGTTGGAAAAAACCTATAGAATTACGACAAATTCAAACTTTAACTATAATTAAATTATTGTTTAAGTATTAATAGGTGAATAATCCTTAAATTGCGACGAATAATTAACATAAAAAAATGATGAAATTTAATAAGTTTTTAATAGTTGCAGCTGTTTCCGTAATTTCTTTTACATCTTGTGAAGACAAAGAGAAAAAAGAACAGGAAGAAGCTGAAAGAATAGAAATGGAACAAATGGAGGCCGAAAGAGAGGCTGAAATGCAGGCCAATGAAGCAAAAATGGAAATGGAATCTAATTCTATTGCCGCCAAAGCAATGGCTACTGACCAGTTGAGCACTTTAGTAAGCGCGCTACAAGCAGCTGAATTGGCACAAATGATGAAAGAACAGGAAGGTCCGTTCACTGTGTTTGCTCCAACAAATGATGCATTTGCTAAAGTTGACAAAGCTACTTTAGATATGTTATTAATGCCGGAAAATAAGCAGCAATTACAAACTCTTCTTACCTATCACGTTGTTTCAGGTGAAGTAATGTCCGCCGATCTTGCTCAGCAAATTTCTGCTAATAATGGATCTTATAGTTTTGCAACAGTAGAAGGTGCTGAATTAACAGCAACAATGCAGGGTGAAAATATCGTTATTAAAGACGGTAAAGGTAATACAGCAAACATTGTACAGGCTAATGTGGATGCATCGAATGGTGTGGTCCACATGGTAGATACAGTACTTATGAAGAAGTCATAAACTTCCTAATAAAGTATATAGAAAATCCCGCTTCGCGGGATTTTTTTGTTTTAAGAAGTTAAAAAATAAATTGGTCCATGTTCTTAACATAGGAATGTTAAACACTGTTAGATTTTTTAAATAGTATCTGTTTTATAATTATTATTAGTTGAAACGAACTATTAATCAATATTACAGATCTATGAAAACGCCAAATTACGAGAATCAACAAGGAAAACATCCTATACCTCATGCAAAAGGAATTGCAAAGGATGAGAAAAATGAAAATTTAAAGGAGAAATCAAAGGATAAGAAAGGTGACAAAAAAGAGAAATAATTCTTTTTAATTTTTCAATTAAATATCTAATCCTGTTCCAACTGAGCGGGATTTTTTAATTTTAAATATTTGGGAGGAAAATATTTTTTTTTGGATTGCCTTGTCTCTCAGACTTTCTTCGTCTTTGTCTCACTACTTACTTAGGATAAGCTCCTCGTGAAGACAGGAATCAAAAAACCCCCGCCAAAAGCGAGGGTTAATTTTCTGTGGTCCCACCTGGGCTCGAACCAGGGACCACCTGATTATGAGTCAGGTGCTCTAACCAGCTGAGCTATAGGACCGGCTCATTGGTGTTATGAGGGCGCAAATTTATGTAATTGCCTCTTACCTGACAAGCTTTTAATGAAAATTTTAATCCTGTTGTACGTACTGCTCCCCTTTACCTTTTCTAAATATTTAAAAGAGTTACTTAAATTGCAGAAAAAGAAGATCTTATTTAAGCAGGATGAACAACCTTACCAGAAATCAATTTTTTATTCTACCTCTCACTATACTTTCAGGATTTCTTTCTTCCGGAGAAGCCACTGCCCAGGAAGAACCGCAAACGCTCACAATTTCGGCTTACACAGATGTTTATTACAGCTATTTCACAAACGAAACCGGCGCAAATGAACTGCAGCCTTTTACAACGGTTTCGCCAAGAAATAAAAGGTTTGGGCTTAACGTGGCACAAATCGGCCTGGGCTACGACTCAAAAAATGTAAGAGGAAATATTACCCTGCATTGGGGTGATATCCCAAAAGCTACCTGGTCGCAGGAGTTCTTAAATGTTCAGGAAGCAAATGCCGGAATTAGACTGGCCGGGGATTTTTGGCTTGATGCCGGCTTTTTTACAACCCATATAGGTACGGAAAGTTTTTTGCCCAAAAATAATTTCCTGAGTTCCACGGCAGTGGCCACTTATAACGAACCTTTCTACCAGGCTGGCGCGAGGTTAACATATGAAGGTTCAGAAGATTTCTATGCAGAACTTTGGGTGTTAAACGGATATAACCGATTCCTCGATACCAATGATGCTAAATCTTTCGGTCTCCTCTTTCAATATAATTTTTCTCCGGTTACTTCGATTACCTACACAAATCTTTTGGGCAACGAAACGATAAGCGAAGCAGATTCTAAACGCTTTAGAAGTTATCATAATTTATATTTGAATACCAGTTTCAATAACAGGATCTTTTTAACAGTGGGAGGGGATTATGCAACGCAAACCAATTCTCGATTTCCCGATCTTTTGGGATCTGCTGTTTTATACAACGCCCTTGCTACCATTCGATATCAGTTTACCGAAAAATTTTCAATTACCGGCCGCGGAGAGATCTTCAAAGATGAATATGGTTTTATTACCGGGCTGGTTCCCAACCGGGACAATGAGTTCGAGGGACTGGATTTATGGGGAGCTACCTTAGGATCTGAATATCGTCCTGCACCCAATGCATATTTACGGGCAGAGGCACGATACCTGAACCTTCAGGAGAACCTTGTATTATTTCTTGGAGATTTTAGTCCCTACCAGCGCTGGGAGTTTATGATAACCATGGGTTATCAACTGGACAAAGTTTTTAATCTCTAAACACCTCCGCGGAATAATTACTGATCAATAATTGCCTCCTGGCATAATTCAATTAGCACTCCATGGCCATTCTTCGGATGCATAAAAGCAACGAGTTTATTATCGGCACCTCGTTTTGGCTGCTCATTTAATAGGGTGAATCCTTCTCCTTTTAATCTTTCAATTTCACTTTCGATATCCTGAACATTAAAGGCCAGATGATGGATCCCCTCCCCTCTTTTTTCAATAAATTTTGCGATGGGGCTATCGTCCCGGGTTGCTTCAAGTAATTCGATCTTGCTTTCACCTATTTTAAAAAAAGAGGTTTTTACGCCTTCACTTTCTACCGATTCTATTTTATAATGTTCGCCACCCAGAATGGCTTTATAGGTTTTGTTTGCTTCTTCAATATTTTTTACTGCTATTCCTATGTGTTCTATACTTCTCATATTTCCGTTTTCTGTTTGCTGTTTGCTGTTCCTGTTATTTTCTATTAGAATCCTTACTATTGCCCTTCTCTGAAAGGGTGTCCGAAGGACGGGGCGGCCCGGCATCTAATTACCGTTTATTGTTTTCTGTTGCGCCGGACTTTTCTCTCTCCTCATTCCACTCTCCTCTCAACTAAAAATTTTCTCCCGCAGATCCCGGGGATTTGCGCTGATCTCCCACAAAGTAAATCTTTATCAATGCGCAAAAACTATCCTCTCTCCTCTTTCCACTCTCCACTAAAAATTTTCTCCCGCAGATCCCGAGGATTTTCCCTGATATCCCACAAAGTAAATCTTTATTAATGCGCAAAAACTTTCCTCTTTCCACTCTCCTCTCTCCATTAAAATTTTCTCCCGCAGATCCCGGGGATTTGCGCTGATCTCCCAAAAAATAACCCTTTTTCAATGCGCAAAAACTTTCCTCTTTCCACTCTCCTCTCTCCACTAAAAATTTTCTCCCGCAGATCCCGGGGATTTTC
>CAZXEY010000136.1:0-7953 GCA_964639695.1 uncultured Antarcticibacterium sp.
GAAGGAATTCCGCTAATCACGGTCATATTTTCGTTCCTGGTTTCTTCAATAATAGCATCCACTTTATCTTCCCAGTCTTCGATGCAATTAGTTTCCCAGCTGGGCAGGCGATTTCTTTGAAGGTAAGCCGGGACATAATGAGCTACAATTCCAGAAAGCCTTCCGAGTTTAACACCATTCTTTTCAGTCATTTCAGGACTTCCCTGTAAAAAGATCATCTTACCATCTACAAAGGAAGCATTTCCCGTTTCAGCTATATAGCTTAGAATTGCATTTCGTGCAGCTTCAATATGAGTGGGCATAGATTCCCTTGTTAATGGAATATATTTAGCACCACTGGTAGTTCCAGAAGTTTTGGCGTAATATAACGGTTTTCCCGGCCAAAGAATATTTTCCTCCCCGGCCACCATTCTGTCTACATACGGTTTTAGCTCTTCATAATCCCGAACCGGAACTTTTTCTGAAAACTGCTGATAATTTTGAATATTTTGAAAATCATGATCCTTACCAAAAGCCGTATTTTGAGCCTTCTCCAGTAAATCCTTAAAGATTTTATCCTGAACTTCTATAGGATTAGAAGCCCATTTATTCATTTTGTACCGTATATATTTGGCAAATATTCTTGCTGAAAAGGATTTTACAGACATAGTTCTTTAATCAAAATCAATATAATCGGTAGGATTAACCGGATTTCCTTCTTTCCATAACTCAAAATGCAAATGAGGACCGGTAGTTAATTCTCCCGTGGAACCTCCTGTTGCTATTACCTCGCCCGATCGCACAAAATCTCCCTGTTCCTTGGTAAGGGATGCATTGTGTTTATAAACCGAAATCAATCCATAATCATGCTCCACAATGATAACATATCCTGTAGCGGCACTCCATTCAGAAAATATTACTCTTCCATCTGCAATAGATTTTATAGGGGCATTTTTGGCTACCACCACATCTACTGCATAATGCCTGGTCTTAAGGTCAAATTTCTCCGATATAGGCCCTTTAACCGGAGGGAATAATGCGAAATCCATAGAGGAACCCGCTGTTTCCAATAAGTTATATTTGTCCTCAAGGGCTACTCTTTCTCTTAATAAAGAATCTGCACGTGAAGGCGCTAGATCGAGGGATGCAGGGTCATATCGCTGGCTTCTGCTAATGGAATCCCTGTTTAATGATCCTACTTCGAGATCGCCGGTCAATGCCCTTCTTATAGATTCATAATATTGATTATTAAGCATCAGGACGTTTTGCAGGGAATCGGTCTTATAATTTAACTGGGTTGCCTGCCTTTTTAAAGCTGCAGAAGAATATCCCGGAATGTACTCCCGTAAACCCGTAAAAGCAATTAAAAAAGTAGTTCCTGCGATTAGTAGAATGGCACTTAAGGTTACCACTACAAAAACATTTAGTTTAGTTAATTTAAAGGAAAGTCTTTCCTCAAAGGTATCCTCATTTAAGATTACCAGGCGATATTTATGTAGTAACTTCCTGGTAAACTTTTTTTTATTTTTTCTTTCCTTAGCCATAATTATTCAACTGTGACAAAGATAGTATAAAGTTAAATTTATACTATTTTATTGCCTGTAAAGGTTATAATTAGCATATTCTTACTAAGTTTGTATACTCAAATATATTTTATTATGATTGTATTACCACTTGTTATTGGAGCTCCACAGATTATTTTGATAGTAATAGTAATTCTGTTATTATTTGGAGGACGTAAGATTCCTGAATTAATGCGAGGTTTAGGTAGCGGAATTAAGGAATTTAAAGATGCATCGAAAGATGATAATGATACGACAAACAAAAAAGTATCTGAAGAGAATAAATAAGCTTAAAAAAACTATTTTATACAAAAGCCCAATGAAAATTGGGCTTTTTTCTTTTTAGTAGGTTTTCTACTTAATTTTTGCCGATTTTAATATTGCTTCCAGCTCAAACATATTATCCCTTTTAGCTGTGGCCGGGGAAAAAGCAAAACCTTCCAGAATTATATAGCGGTTGTTTGCAGTGTCCTTTACTGCATAGTTGATAAAAGGACCTGCCATAAAAGCATTTTTCACCTCCCAGGTTCCTTTGGTTTCATATGCAAATTTTCCATCTATCGAAGAATTGAATAAATAGGGAGCATAAGCTTCTTCAGTTATCATATAGCTGCCATCAACCGGACCCGGAATGTACTTCTGCCCTATTGAATCACGCATTTTAATTATATTTCCCACCACGTTAGTGTCTCCTTCTATGGTGCTTATAGGGACTTCATATACTATAATTTCCATCATTCCTTTTGGAAGATCTTTTCTTATCCAAAAAAAGTCATCATCCTCCACTGCGTATCTATAGGCAGACGGAAACTTCAAGGAAACTCCTAATTTTTCCTCAAGTTTTTGATCATCTTTTAATGACTTCTGAATTCTTCGCTGTTTCTCTTTAATTTCTGCCGATTTGAACACCTGAACAATTTGATCGGAATTTTCATTAATTACTTCAGCAATTTCCTGTGGATTTTGACCTGATATTAAAACTCCTTTTTGCGGGGTTGCAAAAGGATCATTGAAAACCTGAAAGTTGGCCGGTTTATCTCTTTCAACCTTTACAAACAGCCTATTTTTTCTAACAAATCCTGTAAAAGATTGAGGCGGCATCTGGTTTAAAGAAAACAAAGGCTCCTCCTGGGGTAAGCCATCTACCGGAGCAGCAAGGGTATTCCTAAGGGCTTCTCCAACAGATCCTTCCCATAATTCGTTATCAATGATAACCGAGACATTATTAATGTTCCCGGAAGAATCAGCGATAATTCGATCATCTTCAGATTCGGAATCCTTGCAAGCTGTAAATAATGAAATAAAAAGAACGCTAAGAAATAAGTATTTTTTCATGAAGTTAAATTAGCAGGCTCTGGATTAACCTCTGGAAAGTTTAAGAACCATGCCCGGTTTTAAATTATTATCTGATATACCATTCCAACTCTTCAAATTTTGTACCGTAATACCCGGGAACTTTTTAGAAATACTCCAAAGCGAGTCTCCGCTTCTAACAGTATATTTGCTGTGGTTTTCGGAAGAGGCAGTACTTGTGGTTGAAGATTCAGTCATATTAAGAGCTTTCCGCGGGTAAATAGTTAAATACTGGCCGACTCTAAGGTTATTTCCCGATAAGTTATTCCAGGTTTTTATGCTGGCTATTCCAACATCATATTTTTGGGCTATTTTTCCTAAATAATCGCCACTTTTTACCTTGTACCTAACTTTTTCCTCTGCTTCTATAAACTTGGGCAACTTCTTTTCTGCTTCGGCAATTTCAGTTTTAGCAAAATTGTAAATCTCATCTTCATTGTTCACAAATACTCCCACTTTATTCCGAGGAAGCCTTAAAGCATAGCGTTCTTCCTGGATAAAAGGGATAATATCCAGTTTATAGCTGGGGTTAAGGAACTGCAACATTTCCTTTTCAACTCCTGTAACTTCCGAAATTTGATCAAAAGTTAATACTTGTTTCACGTGGAGCGTATCGGTCTCAAAAAAGGCAACATCGGGCCTGTTTGGCTGGAAACCGTGTTCTTCGGCATATTCGAAAAGATATAAAGTAGCCAGGAAAGCTGGTACATATCCTGCGGTTTCGCGCGGCAGGTAAGGCCTTAAATTCCAGTAATTGGTAGATCCCCCGCTTCTTCTAATAGCTTTGGAAACATTACCCGGCCCTGAATTATAAGAAGCCAAAACAAGATCCCAATCCCCAAATGTTCTGTAAAGACTGGCGAGATACTGTACTGCTGCTTCCGTTGAAAGAATAGGATCCATTCTTTCATCTACATAAGAACTTACATTTAAACCGTGCATTTTTCCGGTAGTAAACATAAACTGCCATAGCCCCGTTGCTCCCATATGAGATTTTGCTCTGGGATTTAAGGCCGATTCTACAATAGCCAGATATTTAATTTCAAGCGGAACATCAAACCTGTCCAGTTGTTGTTCGAACATTGGGAAATAATATTCACTTAGCGCCATTAAGCGCTCTAATGACTTTTTGTTTCTCTTGAGGTATGATTTAATGACACTTTCAAGAATTGGATTATATTCTACGTTAAAAGGGGTCCTGGCGTTTAATCTTGCCAGCCTTGCCTTCAAAGTATCGGTAGGTAATTCTTTGTATACAACTTCCGAATAATCCTGAGCCAGGATTTCCTGTTGCATTTTTTCAAAAAGATCTGAATTTAAAAGTTCATTTTTCCATACAGAGTCAATGCTGGCTGCTTTAGGAAGATCTTTATATTTTAAATTCGAGGGTTTTCCAACCTGGGCCGAAATAGGTAGTTTTTTTTTGGCGTCGGGGCCCGGAGCCACTAATTTTATTTCACCTTCCTCAGGTTTTTTTACCACCTGAACTCTAAAATTTGCCTTTACTTCATTTTTATCAGCTTTATCTGTAACCGGTTTTTTGTCTGGCTTTTGACCGAAAGTCGCTAAAAAAGCAAACAACATCAGGAAAGTGAAGGTTTTTTTCATATTACTGCTTAGGTTAAATTATTTTGAAATGGCTTCTATTCCCGGTAATGATTTACCTTCCAGCATCTCCAGCATCGCACCACCTCCGGTGGAAACGTAGCTCATTTCTCCTTCTAAATTAAATTCTTTTACAGCAGAAACCGAATCTCCGCCGCCAACTAAGGAAAAAGCACCACTCTTTGTTGCTCTTCCAATCGCTTCTCCAATTTTAATGGTTCCGTTTGCAAAAGGTTCCATCTCAAAAACTCCTACTGGACCGTTCCATAAAATGGTTTTTGACTCTGATATAACGCGGGAAAAGTTTTCTATTGTCTGTGGCCCTGCATCGAGTCCCATCCAGCCATCGGGAATACTGTCTGTTCTAGTAGTATCTGTTGCGGCGAGTTCAGAAAAACTATCAGCTATTACAGAGTCTACCGGAAGATGAACCTCTACTCCTTTTTTCTTTGCATTTTTTAAAATACTTAAGGAAAGTTCCAGCTTATCGTCTTCTACCAATGAGCTTCCTACATTTCCGCCCTGGGCTTTAATGAAGGTAAAAGCCATTCCGCCGCCAATGATAAGATGATCAATCTTATCGAGAATATTTTCAATAACCGTAATTTTAGAAGATACCTTAGCTCCTCCCAAAATCGCTGTAACCGGCTTTTCTGCTGAATTTAAAACTTTATTAAGGCTTTCAATTTCTTTTTGAAGTAAAAATCCGAAGCATTTTTCATGAAAATATTGTGCGACAATAGTAGTCGAGGCGTGGGCGCGGTGGGCAGTTCCAAAGGCGTCGTTAACATATATATCGCCCAGTTGGGATAGTTGTTTTGCAAAATTCTTGTCCCCTTCAGTCTCTTCATCATAATACCTAAGGTTTTCCAGCAATAGAACTTCTCCGGGTTTTAAATAATTAGCTGCATTTTGAGCCGTTTCACCCACACAATCTTCCGCAAACTTTACCTCTACTCCTAAAACTTCAGATACCTTTTCGACTATTTGTTCTAAAGAGAACTTCTTTTCCTTAGATTCAGGCCTTCCCAGGTGAGACATTAAAACAACACTTCCCCCATCCTTTAAAATTTTATCTATAGTAGGTTTTGCTGCTTCAATTCTTGTGGCGTCTCCAACATTTCCTTCTTTATCGATTGGAACGTTAAAATCTACCCGAATTAATGCTGTTTTATCCTTAAAATTATAGTCGTTTAATGTTTTCATAAGCCAGTATATATCACAAATATAAATTTTTCTGAAGATATAAAACCTAGATTAATTTTATCTTTGCTTTATGCTTTTTTCTGATGTCCCCGGCTTAATTCACTTAAAGAACCACCTTACTACTACAGCAGATAGGGGTAGAATACCTCATGCTCAATTATTTACAGGTAACCACGGCAGTGGTATACTTCCTATGGCCATAGCATATGCCCAATATATTTTGTGCAGTAACACCGGGTCAGAAAACAATAACGGAAACGCTACCTGCAATACAAAATTTCAAAAACTGGCTCATCCCGATCTGCATTTTGCTTTTCCGGTTGCTACCAGTGAAGCCGTAAAATCACATCCCGTCTCTGCCCATTTTATGGAAAACTGGAGGGAATTTGTCAAGGAAAATCCGTATGGTAGTTTATATGACTGGTATCAAAGACTGGGAATAGAAAATAAACAGGGCCAAATTGGAGTCGACGAGGCCCAGGAGATCGTAAAATCTCTTTCGCTTAAAGCCTATGAAGGAGGTTTTAAGATTATGATCATCTGGATGGCAGATAAAATGAACATTCCCTGTTCCAACAAGCTTTTAAAATTAATAGAAGAACCACCCGATAAAACTGTTTTTATTCTAATTGCCGAAGATGAAGAACAAATCATCCAAACCATTAGGTCAAGATGTCAAATCTTAAGATTCCCACCTGTAGCTGAGGCTGTTATCACCGAAGAATTAATCGCAAAGTATAAGGTAGATGAGCTTACTGCCAAAAAAATTGCAATCCAGGCAAACGGAAGTTTTTCTTCGGCACTTCATATTTTAAAAAATGATGTTGGCGATGAACAATTTGAAACCTGGTTTATAAACTGGGTAAGAACTGCATTTAAAGCAAAAGGAAATAAAGCTTCCATTCACGACTTAATAGATTGGAGTAATGAAATTTCAAGTATGGGAAGAGAAGTTCAAAAAAGTTTTCTTCTTTACTGCCTGGATTTTTTCAGGCAGGCGTTGTTGTTAAATTATAAAGCAAAGGAGCTGGTTTATTTTCAGCCAAAAACGGCAAACTTTAAACTTGAGAATTTTGCTCCTTTTATTGATGGCGCTAATATTCCGGGTATAGCAAAAGAATTGGAAGACGCAATTTATCACATTGAAAGAAACGGAAATTCTAAGATTATTCTCACAGATCTTTCTATAAAACTAACCAGGCTGCTTCATAAAAAAGCAGCATAAAAATAAATAAATGGAGCACATTACTTTTTATCTTACAGAACTGCTGATACTAATTTTTGTATTAATTACTTTCTTGCAATCGGGTATAGATAAAATTGTGGATTGGAAAGGCAATGTTGGTTGGCTGAAGGAACATTTTTCAAAAACATTTATGGCCAAACAAGTTCCTTTAATGGTAGGAATAATCCTGGTTTTTGAAGTAATAACGGGCCTGCTTGCAATTGCAGGAATTTACCAGATTTTGGCTACAGGAATAAGAACCTGGGGTCTTATCGCCTGTGTTTTGGCTGCTATTACTCTGTTGATGTTGTTATTTGGCCAAAGGGTAGCTAAAGACTATGCCGGTGCATTTACCATCACAGGTTATTTTGTCGTGGTACTTTTAGGAGTTTACTTCTTATCCTAAATAAAAAAGCCCGGTATACACCGGGCTTCAATTTTTCCAACCATTTCTTATTGAGCAGGCTTGTATTGTGCATTTAATTTCTCAAGAATTTCAGCAGTTATATCAAGCCCATCTTCTGCATACATAATATTTGCAGATTCGTTAGAACCGAAGATATAGGTGTAACCGTTTTCCTTCCCGTAATCCTTTACGTAATTCTTAACTTTATTTACAATAGAATCAATAACAACATCACTTTCCTCACGTAATTGATTCCCCATACGTTGTTGTTGTTGTTGAATGATTTGCTGCTTCCTCATTAATCCTTCTTCTATTTGCTGTCTTTCCTGGGTGCTCATGGAATTCATTTTTTGCTGATACTCCTGCACTTCCATTTGAAATCCTCTTGCCAAAGAATCAAGTTCTCCTTTAACAACATCAGACTTAGATGTGAATTGAGCCTCAACATCCTTCATCTCCTGGTACTCCTGAATTAATTTTGTAGTATCTACGTAAGCTGTTTTTTGTTCATTACAACTTGTAAGTCCGGCTGCAACTAAAACAACCAAAATAAGTTTTTTCATAATAATTAAAATTTATCTGTGGCAAAAGTAATAAAGTATGGTAGTTAAAGAATA
>CAZXEY010000137.1:0-7875 GCA_964639695.1 uncultured Antarcticibacterium sp.
AGGAACAAACAGAAAAACTTGTAGAAGTTTGCCGTATGCGGAACATTCCCATGATTGTTTTCATCAATAAAATGGATCGTGAAGGAAAAGATGCTTTTGAACTTCTGGACGAAATCGAAGAAAAGTTAAACCTAACGGTTACTCCTCTAAGTTTCCCCATTGGTATGGGATACGATTTTAAGGGGATCTATAATATCTGGGAAAAGAATATAAATTTGTTTACAGGTGATCCCAAGAAAGATATAGAAGACACTATTGAAATTTCAGATCTTAATTCTGCAGAACTGGATCGGCTAATAGGTGAAAAATCGGCTAATAATTTAAGGGATGAGCTTGAGCTCGCACAGGGAGTTTATCCCGAATTTGATAAGGAAGCCTATTTAAGCGGGAAATTACAACCGGTTTTTTTCGGTTCGGCACTTAATAATTTTGGTGTTCGGGAATTGCTGGATTGCTTCGTAAGTATTGCTCCTACTCCACGTGCGAAAGACAGCGATACCAGAACTGTAAAGCCCGATGAAAAAGAATTTACAGGGTTTGTCTTTAAAATTCACGCTAATATGGATCCCAAGCACAGGGACAGGCTTGCTTTTGTTAAGATTGTTTCCGGTACATTTGAAAGAAATAAGCCCTACCTGCATGTTCGTCACGGGAAAAATTTAAAGTTTTCAAGCCCCAATGCTTTTTTTGCTGAAAAGAAAGAAATCGTGGATATTTCCTATCCGGGAGATATAGTGGGTCTTCACGATACCGGGAATTTTAAGATAGGTGATACTCTTACTGAAGGTGAGGAATTATATTACAGAGGAATTCCAAGTTTTTCACCAGAACATTTCAGGTATGTAAATAATGCCGATCCCATGAAAGCAAAGCAACTGGAAAAAGGACTCGACCAGTTAATGGACGAAGGAGTAGCACAGCTGTTTACATTGGAATTAAACGGAAGAAAAGTAATAGGGACAGTGGGCGCCTTACAATTTGAAGTTATTCAATACAGGCTGGAGCACGAATATGGTGCAAAAGTTTCTTATGAAAACTTAAATGTTTACAAGGCAACCTGGGTACAACCTGATAATCCTAAAAGTGAAGAGTTTCAGGATTTTAAACGGGTAAAGTCTAAATTCCTGGCAAAGGATAAAAGAGGCCAATTGGTTTTTCTTGCAGATTCTCAATTTTCACTGCAAATGACTCAGCAAAAATATCCTTCTCTTAAATTTCATTTTACTTCGGAATTTTAACCGGAAAAAATTTGTGCAAGTGTAGTTAACGGTATTTATTAAATTCAGGTTTGCAATAGTTGAAACTGAAGAAATTCCGAGAAATTATAAAGTCAGCGAGTTCGATTTCTAATATTTATAATTTTAGAAATTCTAATTCTCTTTCGAGGAGTCAAAACTCCTTCTCCCCAAAAGAATTTCGAAGAATAGTTTAAAATCTGATATTAGACTCCAGAAGGGATATTTAAAAGTCGCAGGTTTGTTCTTTTCAAAGAACGCATGGCCAATCCACGCAAAACCATAACCCACAACAGGCACCAAAATCCATTTCCAGCCCCAACCTTCAACGATAGCAATAACCAAAAGAACGAAGACCAGAAAAGTGCCTATAAAATGTAAGATCCTGCTGGTTTTATTTTTGTGTTCAGTTAAATAATACTGATAAAATTCACTGTAGGTTTGTATC
The DNA here is from genome assembly GCA_964639695.1 of uncultured Antarcticibacterium sp. Lineage (GTDB taxonomy): Bacteria > Bacteroidota > Bacteroidia > Flavobacteriales > Flavobacteriaceae > Gillisia. The sequence goes on from CAZXEY010000137.1 coordinate 1,684, forward strand.
CTTTCTGCCATAACCATTAATTAACCCGATTAATTTATAAAAATTTTCCGAAGCAGAGACTGTTCTTTACATCCCTGTACTGTCCATAATTAGAAATTAATTCATAACCACATTTTTTATATAAAGCGATTGCGTAAGGTTGGCGAATACCTGTTTCTAATATACATTTCTGTACTCCAAGTTCTGCCGACCATTTTTCTAGTTCAGTTAAAACTTTTCCAGCCAAACCCTTGCCTCTTTTATAGGAAACGGTGTACATTCTTTTAATTTCCATGATTCCTGGTTCAAATTCCTTGATTGCACCGCAGGAAACAGGCTGCCCGTCTTCATAAAGAACCACCACATGTCTAATTTTATCAAGTTTATTGTACTGGTCATAAAAGGAATGTTCATCACCATCAGTTACAGCCAGATCTTCGTCCAACTCTTGTACCATTCCAATAAAATCTTCATTTTGAGAATTTGTCCTTATAATTTCAATCATTCAGCTGTAAATATAATATTCCTACTAATTTAGAAAATTAATTACCAACCTTCATGGTAATTATAAGGTCAATACTTTAGAAAATTATTGTTTTACTTCCGACATTTCAGCCTGAAAAAACCGGATTATCTCCCAAAGCATTTCTGAAGTTGTCCAATGCCCTACTCCTTCATAGGTTTTAAAACGAACATTTATTTGGGAATTCTTATAGAGGTCCTGGGAATTTTTCCACCTCGACTGCATATCTTCACCAATTACAGAATATATAATTTCCCGTTCTTTTTCACTATATGCATCATTATTCTTAACTGCATCATTTTCATCAAGTTCCCCCATATAAATAAACTGGGAAATTTCTCTATAAGAATTAGCATTAAAAGATTTTCCGGAAATTTTATTAAAATCATTAATTCCAAGAGGATAGTCTAATTCATTGCCTTCCAGTTCTTTGACCGGAAGCATTAATTTGCTATTTAAACCGCCTATTGCCAAAGCTTTTATAATTTCAGGATGAAGAAATGAAAACCTGTTGACAAAAGTACCTGAAGCAGAAAATCCGCTCATAAAGATTCTATCTTCCGTTTCAACCCCCAGAGATTTTAACTGTTGCTTTGCCTCCATGGCCATATTAATCAATTGCAGGTCTAACCTCTTCAAGTTTTTATTTTCCTCCATCATCACATCCCTATCCAGAGCATGGGTATAAATTAAATCATAAGAAGAAGGACGAGGGAAAACAGGAACCAGTAAAGGAATTTTTAGCATCCGCGATACATTGTTTCCTACGGAGCTTTTACTGGCTAAGTATAAAGCCGATTCCAAATGAACTTCAATTGAATCATTGGTAAAACCACTATTATTTGGTTCCACAAGTAATGGAATCCGTTCATTTTTTAGGGTTCCCTCCGGAATATATACTATAAAAGAATGCTCATACCCATTTTTCGCATTTCCAGGGAGGATCAAAATAGTATCTTTTGTAAAGCTACCAGAACTATCAACCTTCACCTGTTGAGCCTTTGAAGAAAAGGAGCAGGTAATTAAACAGATTATTAATGTAAGTATTCGGTTCATTAACACATGACGTTTCAACAGAAATGTTGTTACCTTAAACCAGTTTTTTTTTAAATTAATCACTAATCAGTTTGAAAAAAGTCTTGTTTTGCTGTTCAATATTTCTGTTATAAACTAAAAAATATATCCAATACTGGCGCCGCCAGAAAAGAAAAACCCTTTATCGGGATAAGGATCTTCGGCATTGCTTAGATTCAAGAAAGGAGTTAATCCGGCTCGCAATAGCAATCCACCTGCAGGTTTTTGATATCTGTAGCCAATGACCCCTGTTATATTAAATATAGTTTCCTTTCTATTATCCCTTACCACAAAAACATCACCTGATTCATATTTTCTACTGCCAAACATAATTCCTGCTCCGGCTTCAAATTTATGGCTGCCACCACCCCATAATGAATTCAACATTAGAGGTACCGTTAGAAAAGTTTCTTCTCCTGCAAAATCCTCATCAGTTGTCCAGTAGCCAAATCCTACCCGAACATTAAATCTTTCAGAAAGATAACGTTCCAGATTTACTGAATAAACTCCCCCGTTTCCAAAACCTTCAAGGTATATGGAAGTTTTAGCTAATTGAGATTGTCCATTTGCAGTAAAACCTGCAAAAATAAATAACGAAAGTAACAGCATCTTTTTAATCATCTTATATCTATATAAATTTGGACTTCAACTTCTTAATTTCATTTTGTTCTAATTATTAAAACTCTGGATTTTCCCTAAAACTGAAAATAGATAAACTGTTCCCCCGTGGCTTGTGAAATAGCTATTAAGAATAACATACTTCCCCATATAGTTCCAAGAGCAATAGGAGAGAGTTTTTCAGCCTGAGATCTCACAGTCGTATTTCTCATAAGCCAATGAATTGTGAAGGTTAAGAAAATTACAGTAAAAACTTTCAAAATATCAAAATACGGTAAAAGCATTACTCCTTCCTGTTCATTAAGAAAGATCATTGAAGAAAGTAAATTCCAGGCAATAGTAAAATCTGTAGCTCTAAAAAATACCCAGGTAAAGTTTATTAAGGTATAAGTTCCAAGAGCGAGAAACAGCCCTGTAAAAGCGTTTAGCTTAATGGTAAACCTATGACGAAGCAATCTTTCAATTACAAGATATAATCCATGTAGAGCTCCCCAAACGACAAAGGTCCACGCGGCTCCATGCCACAAACCTCCTAACAGCATGGTTATAATTAATGCAGCATACAGCCGGGTAATGCCGAATCTGTTCCCGCCAAGAGGAATGTAGAGATAATCTCTCAACCATGTGGACAAGGATATGTGCCAGCGTCTCCAGAAATCTGAAAAACCAATTGCTCCATAGGGATAGCGGAAGTTGTCCGGAAGGATTATTCCAAGCATTAGAGCAATTCCAATTGCACAGGTTGAGTAACCTGCAAAATCAAAAAAGATCTGACCTGAAAATGCCAAAGTTCCCGTCCAGGCATCCAGAGATGTTAGTATGGCACCAGAGTTATAAATGGTATCTGATGTACCAGAAAGCAAAGTATCTGCTAACACCATCTTTAAAAACAATCCCAGAGTAAGGAGAAATGTTCCCCATATAAATTGATCCAGGGAAGCCTTCTTAGGCTCGTAGAATTGTGTAACAAGATCTTTGGCTCTTACAATAGGCCCGGCAACTAATTGAGGAAAAAAAGTGACATATAATGCAAAATCCAGAAAGCTTTTGGCAGGTTCTCCGTTTTTATTATAAATATCTATCGTATAAGACATTGTTTGAAAGGTATAAAAGGAAATACCCATTGGTAAAATAATATCCATAGGAAGTGGTTCATAGGTCATTCCTATAGAACCTGCTGCAAAAACAAAATTTTCAATAAGAAAATTTCCGTATTTAAAAAATGCCAGGAAACCCAGGTTAACACATAAACTGAGTAAGAGCCATAGCTTCCTCCTACCAGCATTCTCCTCGACTGAAAGTTTATTACCCGCATGCCAATCTATAAGTGTAGAGATCCACAGGAGTATGACAAGGAAAGGATTCCATAACCCGTAAAATATATAACTGGCTAATAACAGCATTCCTTTTTTACCTTTCCAGCCTAGAATATTCGTGTAATAGAATATTAGAACCACCACTAAAAACAACAAAAAACCTAAGGAATTAAATAACATGACTACCGGGTTTTATAAGATAATAATTGATCCTGTTCTAAAATATCTAAAAGCCTTGCTGTAAACTTATCCCCATCGGGCCCCGATAAGTGAGAATCCTCAGGGCAATTAAAATCTTTTAAGGACGGGTAATCTTCAAAGTGATAGCTCTTATATCCGGAAACTACCACAAGGGAATCCCAGAAACGAGCCCGGGGAAAAGCCATATTTTCTCCCTGTCTTAAAATACCTGAGGATGGACATCTTAATAAAATAATTTCGCCACCTCTCGCTTCAAATTGTTTTGCATAATTAAGAAAGAAAGCCGTAGTTCCATCTTTATCGGGAGGAGGGGCTTTGCTAAAAAAGAGCCAGACTTTTTTAATGGTGTTTGCAAAGGCCGTATCGTTTACAGTTCTTTCACTCATCCTCGTATTTCTATCTTCAGCTGCATATGCAAAATTAAAGAAGGGAGGTTCCCCTTCCTGAATTCTGTTACCCACCTTAATCCTGCTCAACAGGGACTTCAAATCTATATTATCACTAAAATTTTCTTCGTTCCCAGCAACAAAAACAAAATTTTCTTGAAACGGTAGGGAGAGAAAATGATTTAGCTTTTGTGCATAAGTTCGGTTATGGAAATGATCTACTTTAGATTGAGGTCTTTTCCACGGAAAAGCTTCTGGATAGGTCGTCGAAAAAAATATTCCCTCTGTAACTCCAACCACTAAAGTTCCATTAAAATCTGAATTCTCTACGATATCCTGAAGTACGGGTAGGGGAGAAGAACCTGGAGAAGCTAACATCAATGGCCGCTTTCCTGTTTGTTTCTCCCAAACATCCAGTTGGATATCAAAAAGGACCCGGGAAGAACCTAAAAGGATCACATCAGAATCTTTGTATTTATCCACCTTTTCACGCTGCGCGGCCCAAAGGGATTTATCATCATCTAAATCTGGAACATAACCCCTGGAGCGCCAATAAGCCTCCCAAAGAAAGAGAGCTGCCAAAAAAAACACAATTGAGGTAATAAGGGAAATAACAAGTTTCATATATAGCTAAAATTAATTAACAAGAGATACAAAAACTTTAACGGGCATTTTATTAATGGTTAAACCACCCGTTACAATGGACTTCAGCAGATTAGAAACGGCAGAAGTTTTAAGGCTAAAAATTAAAGATGAAAATTTGGCTTTTGAGAAGGGCCCTATCAATTACCAGAAGAACATCAGAAGAACTAATTATTTCCTCAAATGTATTATTTTTTCTTTTCGCTTGTATATTTTGTTTAGTTTATTTTTTTGATTTTCAGAGTCTTATGTCATAAACTGTGGAAAGACTGCAACAATATGATAATTTTATTAATAATAAAACCCGAAGAAAATCTTCGGGTTTTATTATTAATATTTCTCGTTAAGCCTGGCCTGTAGGACCAAAATTAAGAGGTATGGGCGGTTGTTCATAATCCTTAATTTCCCCATGTGCTTTTTCAAATCTTTGCACATTTTCTCCAAGAGCTTTTAGCAGCCTTTTCGCATGTTGAGGAGTTAATATAATCCTGGATTTCACTTTGCTTTTAGGAGTTCCCGGCATAATACTTACAAAATCAACTACAAATTCTGAAACTGAGTGATTTATAATTGCAAGGTTGGAATAAGTACCTTCCGCTACTTTTTCATCCAGCTCTATATTAATTTGTCCCGGTTTAGGTTTTTTATCTTCGCTCATTTTAATTTTTTATATCTATAAAAGTAAAAAAATCCCGATAGAAATCGGGATCAGATTGTTATAAAAAAAGGGCCGCAATTGCGGCCCTTTAAATATTAGTTATAATTAACTTCTTGTTTCTTTTCCATCATCTCGTCAAATTCTTCTTTAGAACCAACGATTAGATTGTCATAAGCTCTCATACCGGTACCGGCAGGGATCTTATGTCCAACAATAACATTTTCCTTAAGACCTTCAAGTTCGTCTACCTTAGCGCTAACTGCAGCTTCGTTTAGAACTTTTGTTGTCTCCTGGAACGATGCTGCCGAGATGAACGATTTAGTTTGAAGCGAAGCCCTGGTTATACCCTGAAGGATTGGAGTTGCAGTTGCAGCAACAGCATCCCTTGCAGTAGCAAGTTCCTTATCTTCTCTTCTTAAAGATGAATTCTCATCTCTCAACTGTCTCGGACTCACAATTTGTCCAGGCTTAAGATTAGTAGAATCACCTGCACTCTCCACCACTTTCATTCCAAAGATCTTGTCGTTCTCATCAATAAAATCGGCTTTATGAATTAACTGGTTCTCTAGGAAAATAGTATCTCCCGGATCTACAATTCTTACTTTACGCATCATTTGACGAACTACTACTTCAAAATGCTTATCGTTAATTTTCACCCCTTGTAATCGATATACTTCCTGTACTTCGTTTACAAGATATTGTTGTACTGCATTTGGTCCTTTAATAGCCAGAATATCTTCCGGAGTTATAGAACCATCAGACAATGGCATTCCCGCACGTACATAATCGTTTTCC